>NZ_PGFD01000006.1 GCF_002797535.1 Chryseobacterium geocarposphaerae | reverse complement strand
GGGCTCACCTGTTCCCATTCCGAACACAGAAGTTAAGCCCACCAGCGCCGATGGTACTGCGACAAGCGGGAGAGTAGGTCGCCGCCAGTTTTTTTTAAAGTCTCATTCAATTACATGAATGAGACTTTTTTGTTTTATATACATACCAATTTTTTTACAATAAGCAATAGACAATGGGTGGTAATGAGTAATTTTGCCAGATACCTGATGCAGAAGCTTTTTGTCATTGTGAGCGAAGCGAAGCAATCTCAAAATAAAAGTCCACTTAGTTGGGCTAGGTATCTTTCATTTTTTCATCAATAAGAACGATTTTAAGCATCTTTTATAAAATAATAAAGAAAACTTATCTTTGAAAAGTATTTTACAAAACTTTCCTCCAAATCTTCTTAATTATTCTTCAATCTTTTTACTTATAAAACATAAATGGTTGTCTTGGCAAATAATAAAGGAAAGTCATTGCGATAAGTGATATAAGACAATAATTAAATGATATCAATAAACCTTTCTCCGCAAAATTAAAATCTTATATAAAAGTCTGTAGCTTCCTGGAGCATACCATACCTTCTACTGTGCTACTACTACTACTACTACTACTACTACTTCTTCTTCTTCTTCTTCTTCTTTAATCATGCAAATCTTATTAAACTATCCTTTAGATCACAATAACATAGATACAATTAAAGTCTTTACTTACGTCATAACCATAAAGCTTATAACCCCTTTAATATTCTTAATTACCTTAACTTCTACATGCTCTTAATGGTTAATTTGCTTTTACTACTTCCATTTTATTGACTCTTTAGATCTAATCCTTTTGTTTATTTTATCAGGATTTTTTACATCTTTCGGTTCCCAATATCAAACATTAGTTTAAATATTTAAAAATTCTTCTCATGTCTAATCAGTGAGTTAAGATAAAATATTACGGGAATATGAAATTTAAGTTAAGTAAATTAGGATTATATATAATAAAGTATCTATCTTTGCCCCACTGAAAACGAGAGGTGAGTAGGTAAGCGCAGAAGAGCTTTTGGATAAGCATAAAGATTAATAAAATCACTTTAGGAGATACGGGAAAAACAATCAGAAACTTTTAGAAATAAAAGTTGTGGGAGTTAAAAAATTTTG
>NZ_PGFD01000005.1 GCF_002797535.1 Chryseobacterium geocarposphaerae | reverse complement strand
GATAAGCATAAAGATTAATAAAATCACTTTAGGAGATACGGGAAAAACAATCAGAAACTTTTAGAAATAAAAGTTGTGGGAGTTAAAAAATTTTGTATCTTTGCAGTCCGGTAAAACGGGAAGCGCAGGAGTGAGATTGAGGGTTTGTAGAGGGAGTTAAGGTTACTAAAAAAAACTTTAAAATTTTCTTTAAAACATTTGGTCATAAAGAAATTAATAATTACTTTTGCACTCGCAAATACGGAAGTGAAACTGATAGAAATTAGCTTCGGTAAAAAAGCGAAAGAAAAAAGATCATTGACATACAATATAACAACCAAGTAAGGAAAAACTAAAGCGTTAAAAAACTTTGAGTGAGTCAAGAACAAACATACAATGGAGAGTTTGATCCTGGCTCAGGATGAACGCTAGCGGGAGGCCTAACACATGCAAGCCGAGCGGTAGAGTATCTTCGGATACTTGAGAGCGGCGTACGGGTGCGGAACACGTGTGCAACCTGCCTTTATCAGGGGGATAGCCTTTCGAAAGGAAGATTAATACCCCATAATATAATTGATGGCATCATTGATTATTGAAAACTGAGGTGGATAAAGATGGGCACGCGCAAGATTAGATAGTTGGTAGGGTAACGGCCTACCAAGTCGATGATCTTTAGGGGGCCTGAGAGGGTGATCCCCCACACTGGTACTGAGACACGGACCAGACTCCTACGGGAGGCAGCAGTGAGGAATATTGGACAATGGGTGAGAGCCTGATCCAGCCATCCCGCGTGAAGGACGACGGCCCTATGGGTTGTAAACTTCTTTTGTATAGGGATAAACCTTTCCACGTGTGGAAAGCTGAAGGTACTATACGAATAAGCACCGGCTAACTCCGTGCCAGCAGCCGCGGTAATACGGAGGGTGCAAGCGTTATCCGGATTTATTGGGTTTAAAGGGTCCGTAGGCGGATCTGTAAGTCAGTGGTGAAATCTCACAGCTTAACTGTGAAACTGCCATTGATACTGCAGGTCTTGAGTAAGGTAGAAGTAGCTGGAATAAGTAGTGTAGCGGTGAAATGCATAGATATTACTTAGAACACCAATTGCGAAGGCAGGTTACTATGTCTTAACTGACGCTGATGGACGAAAGCGTGGGGAGCGAACAGGATTAGATACCCTGGTAGTCCACGCCGTAAACGATGCTAACTCGTTTTTGGGTTTTCGGATTCAGAGACTAAGCGAAAGTGATAAGTTAGCCACCTGGGGAGTACGTTCGCAAGAATGAAACTCAAAGGAATTGACGGGGGCCCGCACAAGCGGTGGATTATGTGGTTTAATTCGATGATACGCGAGGAACCTTACCAAGGCTTAAATGGGAATTGATCGGTTTAGAAATAGACCTTCCTTCGGGCAATTTTCAAGGTGCTGCATGGTTGTCGTCAGCTCGTGCCGTGAGGTGTTAGGTTAAGTCCTGCAACGAGCGCAACCCCTGTCACTAGTTGCCATCATTAAGTTGGGGACTCTAGTGAGACTGCCTACGCAAGTAGAGAGGAAGGTGGGGATGACGTCAAATCATCACGGCCCTTACGCCTTGGGCCACACACGTAATACAATGGCCGGTACAGAGGGCAGCTACACAGCGATGTGATGCAAATCTCGAAAGCCGGTCTCAGTTCGGATTGGAGTCTGCAACTCGACTCTATGAAGCTGGAATCGCTAGTAATCGCGCATCAGCCATGGCGCGGTGAATACGTTCCCGGGCCTTGTACACACCGCCCGTCAAGCCATGGAAGTCTGGGGTACCTGAAGTCGGTGACCGTAAAAGGAGCTGCCTAGGGTAAAACAGGTAACTAGGGCTAAGTCGTAACAAGGTAGCCGTACCGGAAGGTGCGGCTGGAACATCTCATTTTAGAGCGTCTTTAGACGATAAACAAAATTAGTGTCCTAGACACAAAGTACTTATTCAAAGTAAAGCTTTAGTTTTTTGTTTGGTTGATTTGTAAGTAAAAAGGTAAAAGTAAAAAGAGCCAAGTAATTGGAGCATTTAAAATTACTCATTACCCATTACTTATAAATATATTAAAAATAAAACCCACTAGAAATTAGTAAAGGGATAGAGAGATTTTAGATTATAAATTATAGATTTTAGATTTAAAAGTATTTAAAATTTTCAATTTAACATTTAAAATTATAATGAAGTCTCGTAGCTCAGCTGGTTAGAGCGCTACACTGATAATGTAGAGGTCGGCAGTTCGAGCCTGCCCGAGACTACTAATTAGGTTGAAGGTTTAAAGTTTATCGTTCAAGGTTACAACATTGAACATAAAACCTTAAACATTAAACTACTAGAGGGGGAATTAGCTCAGCTGGCTAGAGCGCCTGCCTTGCACGCAGGAGGTCAAGGGTTCGACTCCCTTATTCTCCACCAATTGGGTTTCAAGTTTAAAATTCAAAGTTCAAATAACGGAAAATGAGAGCCATTTTCCTTGAACCAAAAACCTTAAACCTTGAACCAGCAATAAAGATCATTGACATTAACGGTAAAGACATCACAAAGAGAAAACCGAGCACTTATAAGTGCTTGAGTAACCTAAAAATAGGAAAGAAATCGTTAAGGGCGTATGGCGGATGCCTAGGCTTTCAGAGGCGACGAAGGACGTGGTAAGCTGCGAAAAGCTGCGGGGATTGGCACACACGAATTGATCCGCAGATGTCCGAATGGGGCAACCCGGCATATTGAAGATATGTCACCTCGTAAGAGGAGCAAACCCGGAGAACTGAAACATCTAAGTACCCGGAGGAAAAGAAATCGAAGAGATTCCGTAAGTAGTGGCGAGCGAAAGCGGATTAGCCCAAAAGTCTTTATATATTTAATAGAATGTTCTGGAAAGAACAGCCATAGAGGGTGATAGCCCCGTATATGAAAGGTATATATAGATGATAAATGAGTAGGGCGGGACACGTGAAATCCTGTCTGAATATGGGGGGACCATCCTCCAAGGCTAAATACTCCTGAAAGACCGATAGTGAACAAGTACTGTGAAGGAAAGGTGAAAAGCACTTCGAATAGAAGGGTGAAATAGAACCTGAAACCGTACGCCTACAAGCGGTCGGAGCCCACAAGTTGGGTGACGGCGTGCCTTTTGCATAATGAGCCTACGAGTTAATTTTACTAGCGAGGTTAAGTAATTAAGTTACGGAGCCGGAGCGAAAGCGAGTCTGAATAGGGCGCATAGTTAGTAGGATTAGACGCGAAACCTTGTGATCTACCCATGGGCAGGTTGAAGCTTTGGTAACACAAAGTGGAGGACCGAACCGGTTGACGTTGAAAAGTCTTCGGATGACCTGTGGGTAGGGGTGAAAGGCCAATCAAACTGGGAGATAGCTCGTACTCTCCGAAATGCATTTAGGTGCAGCGTCGCAACAAAGTTTATTAGAGGTAGAGCTACTGATTGGATGCGGGGGTTTCACCGCCTACCAATTCCTGACAAACTCCGAATGCTAATAAATGTTCTGCGGCAGTGAGGGCATGGGTGCTAAGGTCCATGTCCGAGAGGGAAAGAACCCAGACCAACAGCTAAGGTCCCCAAATATATGTTAAGTTGAAGCAACGCGGTTGGACTGCATTGACAGCTAGGATGTTGGCTTGGAAGCAGCCATTCATTTAAAGAGTGCGTAACAGCTCACTAGTCGAGCGGTCCGGCATGGATAATAATCGGGCATAAACATATTACCGAAGCTATGGATTTGTATTTTAGATACATCTGGTAGGAGAGCATTCTGTTTGCGCCGAAGCAGTATCGTGAGGTATTGTGGAGCGGACAGAAAAGAAAATGTAGGCATAAGTAACGATAAAGGGGGCGAGAAACCCCCTCACCGAAAGACTAAGGTTTCCTCAGCCATGCTAATCAGCTGAGGGTTAGTCGGGACCTAACGCGAACCCGAAAGGGGTAGTGGATGGACAATGGGTTAATATTCCCATACTTGCTCACACTAAAAAGGGGACGGTTCGATGTAGCTATTGAAGACGGACGGAAGTGTCAAGGCCTAGCCTTCGGGCGAAGCTGTTATAGTGAAATCGGATCCAAGAAAAGCCGAAGTGAAGCAACCCGTACCAAAACCGACACAGGTGGTCGAGGAGAGAATCCTAAGGTGCTCGAGTGAGTCGTGGCTAAGGAACTAGGCAAAATAGTCTCGTAACTTCGGAAGAAGAGACGCCAACAGCAATGTTGGCCGCAGTGAAGAGGCCCAGGCGACTGTTTATCAAAAACACAGGACTCTGCTAAATCGAAAGATGCTGTATAGGGTCTGACACCTGCCCGGTGCTGGAAGGTTAAGGAAGGGCGTTAGCGTAAGCGAAGCGTTTGACTGAAGCCCCAGTAAACGGCGGCCGTAACTATAACGGTCCTAAGGTAGCGAAATTCCTTGTCGGGTAAGTTCCGACCTGCACGAATGGTGTAACGATCTGGGCACTGTCTCAGCCACGAGCTCGGTGAAATTGTAGTATCGGTGAAGATGCCGATTACCCGCAATGGGACGAAAAGACCCTGTGAACCTTTACTATAACTTCGTATTGACTTTGAGTAAGTAATGTGTAGGATAGGTGGGAGACTTTGAAGCCGGCACGCTAGTGTTGGTGGAGTCGACGTTGAAATACCACCCTTTACTTACTTGGAGCCTAACTTCTTACAGAAGGACATTGCGTGGTGGGTAGTTTGACTGGGGTGGTCGCCTCCAAAAGAGTAACGGAGGCTTTCAAAGGTACCCTCAGCACGCTTGGTAACCGTGCGTAGAGTGTAATGGCATAAGGGTGCTTGACTGTGAGACCAACAAGTCGATCAGGTGCGAAAGCAGGACATAGTGATCCGGTGGTTCCGTATGGAAGGGCCATCGCTCATAGGATAAAAGGTACTCCGGGGATAACAGGCTAGTCTCCCCCAAGAGCTCACATCGACGGGGAGGTTCGGCACCTCGATGTCGGCTCGTCACATCCTGGGGCTGGAGAAGGTCCCAAGGGTTGGGCTGTTCGCCCATTAAAGTGGCACGCGAGCTGGGTTCAGAACGTCGTGAGACAGTTCGGTCTCTATCTATTGCGGGCGTTAGATGTTTGAGAGGGCTTGATTCTAGTACGAGAGGACCGAATTGAACAAACCTCTGGTGTATCAGTTGTACCGCCAGGTGCACCGCTGAGTAGCTATGTTTGGAAGAGATAAACACTGAAAGCATATAAGTGTGAAACTCGCCTCAAGATGAGACATCTTTTAAGGGTCGTTGGAGATGACAACGTTGATAGGCTACAGGTGTAAAGTTGGTAACAGCATAGCCGAGTAGTACTAATTACCCGTAGATTTATAGCCTATTGGTTTACATTAAAACAAGCCTTATAAGTGCAATCATGGTTTTGCCTTTGTGATGAAATTTACCGATAAAACGCTAATGGCCAATGGCAATAAGCCAATCGCCAACAGCTATATACAACCTTTAGGGTGGTTTTAGCGGTGGGGCTCACCTGTTCCCATTCCGAACACAGAAGTTAAGCCCACCAGCGCCGATGGTACTGCGACAAGCGGGAGAGTAGGTCGCCGCCAGTTTTTTT
>NZ_PGFD01000004.1 GCF_002797535.1 Chryseobacterium geocarposphaerae | reverse complement strand
GATGAAAACGGTAACGAACAGTGGAGAAAACATGTAAAAGGCGAATCCAGAAAGAGAGAAGAAAGACTTTCGGATATTAAACTGAATAGAGACGGTTCTATTATCCTGGCAGGAACCAGCGCAGAAGAATTGGGCAAAGAGAATTGGAAGATTGTAAAGTTGGGAGATCAGCAGGTAGACCAATTAATAGAAAAGCAGGATATCAGGATCTATCCGAATCCGGTATCCGATTATGCGTATGTAGAGATTGGATTTGATTTCAAGGAAGCGGATATTGTGATGTATGATATGTCAGGAAGACAGCTCCAACAAATAAAAACCAAGAACAAGGTCACGAAGATCAATACTCAGCCTTTGATCCAGGGAGCTTACCTGGTTACCATAAAAACAGATACGAATAAAACCGCGAATGCTAAACTGATTAAGAAATAATGAAAAGAAAATATTTACCAATCCTGATGATGATGTCATTTCATTTGTACAATAGTCAGAATTTACCTACCCAAAATAACAACTATGGAATACCTAAAGTTATAGCACCATCTCAGGAAACATTTGCAAATAGTAGAATTAATTTTGAGCAATCCTCAAGTGGAGAATTCAATTATCAACTTCCTATTTATGAAAACCTTAAGACACCTGTCACCTTAAATTATACGAGTGGTGTAAGAGTAGATGACATAGGAAGCAGTACAGGAATGTCATGGCAATTAGGAGCTGGTGGTGTAATTTCAAGAATCGTAAAAGATGAAACTGATGAAAACCATACAAACTGGAAACCTACAACTATAAATGAAGCTTCTGACCTACAACAAATCAAAAGCGCTGCTTTAACAGGTAACGCAATTGATACAGAATATGACTGGTTTAATTTTTCGGTTTCTAGCGGTTTGAGTGGAAGCTTTTATATAGATAAGGATTTGAATGTTTTTATAGAATCAAAAGATAAAGTAAAAATAGAGATTTTTGATTTAAACACTCCTATTGCAGGTTATGGGAAAATGTTGGAATTTAAATTAACAGACAAATACGGCAGTGAATATTATTTCGGAGGGGCACTTACAAATATTGAAAGAACAACATATCAAGCCTCAGGACCTGACCAACAAGCTATTACAGGCTGGTATCTTTATAAAATAATTACACCACAAAAAAAAGAGATAATATATAATTATGCAGTGGAAAATGTTACTTATTATGCGTCTCTTAATGCAGGTTTTAGTGTTCAGCAAAATTGTACAGATAGTTCAGGTACACACTATATATACAGTGACATCAGTAAATCAAAAACAATTTTACAATCGTACAAGCCTCGTTTACTAAACATTGTAGAAGAAAATAAACAAATTTCCTTTATATATGGAAAAGAAAGAAAAGATATCTTTAACAGTAATCCCGAGAACAATCTTCTGACCTCAATAGAAATAAAAAATGGAAATCTTGTCGTTGAAAAATATAATATTGAATATCAAGATGTTCAAAGTTTTGGTGCAGCTACTTATTATGGACTTCCATCAGATGAAAACTCAACAAGAAACAGACATTTTTTAAAATCTCTTAAAAATATTAATAAAAATATCAGTACGGATTTCAGTTATTATGATCTGGATAAACTACCAGCAAGATTCAGTTTAAGCTCAGATTATTATGGATATCCAAATCAAAAAAGTAATTCCTCTCCATTTCCTGCTCCGGCAGCTGAAAACAATTTTGGAATTTTTCAAGGATTTTCCAACATTATGCCATTGTCTATGTTGTCAGCCAATAAAAAGGTTGAGCCTGCGTTGGCATCAGTAGGAAATCTTAAACAAATTACACACTCGACAAAAGGTATTTCGGAAATTGTTTATGAGCCTAACTCAAGCGCTGGGCAGAAAAGTGTAATTGTTTCCGAGCAATATTCTTTGGCTGCAAATTATAATAGCTGTAGTACTGCAACGGATCATCCTTTAGATTCGTTTACCTTTATATCTACCGGTGGAGCAATTACTTGTGAAGGGTATGCGTTTTTTGATGATTTTGCGGGATGTGGGCAACCGGATACTATCCATGACATACATAGCCTTAAGATAACAGATCTTACTACCGGAACGACTTCTTTCCAACAAATCAACAATAAGGTAGACCTTCCCATATCAGCTAATACAGGCACAATCTCCGGACATACCTATAAAGTTGAATATTCTGTAAAATCTACCACAGGAGCAGTTACAGGATATCTCAATTTTTCTTATAACCCTCATACAGTGATACAAAATGAGCCAATTTATTTTGGCGGAAGCAGAGTTGCCTCTATAAAAGAATCAGATGTTGAAGGAGATAATTATATAAGGAAATTCTATTATAATCCATTGGTCGCTATTTCAGACCCGAAAACATCCATTGCAGATTATAACACTATATATATTGGTGCTAATATACGAGAAACGTCAAAATCCTGTCAATTTGGAACTACATTTCCAGTCGTTGAAATAGTAAATATTTATACTGCATACCAGGATAATTTATTGCCAGCTTTTAATCACAGAAAAAATAAAGTCACATATACCGATATAACAGAGCTTATAGAAAATAAAAGTGCAATAGAACGTAAATTTTCATTTTATGAAAATACTGATCCATTTATTGGAAGAGCTCCTGAAATATATAATATTCCAAAAACAAACTCTGGAGAACTCAAATCAAACTTACTCCTGGAGGAAAATATATATAAGTTTGAAAACGGTATTTACAATAAGACTATAAATAAAACTTATAAATATGACTACAATCAGGTTAAAACTTTAAAAAGTTATGTTTTTAAGGAGAATTTTACATACTATCCGGATCCAAATCTTCAGGATCAATTAATTAATATATCACATGGTTATTATGAAAATTATTATGGCTTTTATAATCCAACACAGATTAAAACAATAGAATATCTTTCGAATAATCAATCCTTAACAACGACTATTACTAATAGTTATGCAAATCCCAACCATTATCAGTTAACTTCATCCCAAACCGAATTTCCTGATCAAACGACAGAAGAAATTAGTTATAGCTATGCTCATGAAAAAGGTAATCAGTTAATGATTGATAAAAATATGATAGGTATTCCTTTGATAAGCCAGACAAAAAAGAATAATAACGCAGTAAGTAAAACAGAAACGATTTATCCAACTTCAGTTCCAACTGCTACGACCGGAAACCTAGTACTTCCAACGTCTGTGATCACTTATGATTTACCAAATCTAATTGTTGGTTCAACAGAAATAACTTACGATAAATATGATGATAAAGGTAATCTACTGCAATACACAACCAAAAATGGAGTTCCAGTAACGATTATTTGGGGCTATAATAAAACTCAACCTATAGCCAAGATAGAAGGTGTAGAATTATCCAACATTCAACAGCCTTTAATTGATCTCATCGTTTCAGAATCCGACACTGATGCATTGGCAGGAACAAACAATGATGAAACAGCAATTCTTAATGCATTGGCAACCTTCAGAAATAGCTATCCACGACATCATGTAACTACCTTTACCTATGACCTATTAATTGGAGTAAGAAGCATTACTCCTCCCTCCGGAATCAGGGAAGTATATATCTATGACTCTGCCAACCGTTTGAAAGAAATAAGAGAACAAAGCCAGACGGGCAAAATCTTAAAAGAATATCAATACAATTATAAACACTAATACTAATCACATGAAGAAAATATTTATAGCTATTGGGCTAATAGCTATGCAGATGTATTTTGCACAAGATGAAGATTTTTTACCCAAAATAATCCCATCATCTCCTCAAGCCACAGAATTAGGAAGATATGGAAATGTTCCTGTTGGTATGTTCACAGGAACTCCCAATGTTAACCTAAGTATTTATACATTAAAAGAATCCGGAATAGAAATTCCTATTAATATAACTTATAATTCGAGTGGAGTCCAGGTAGATGGAGTTGCCAAACAGCTGGGTATTGATTGGAATTTAATTGTTGGAGGGATAATCTCAAGACAAATCAATGATATGGATGATTTGGTATATCCCTTCCATCAAGTTGACACTTCAGACCTTTGTAATAGTAACAGTTTTGAAGCAGCAACTATTGCTTCGGGAAGTGTAGATACGGAAAAGGATACTTTTAGTTTTTCCTTTTTAGGAAACTCAGGTAAATTCTTCTTTGACGGTAATACTATTATTCAGACAACCCCCTCGAGTTTAAAAATTGAAAAACTAGCAGCTCCAAATAATGCTACTCCCAAGTTTAAAATAACCGATATTGATGGGACTGAATATTATTTCGGAGGAGGAAATTCTGTAGAAAGCTCATTTAACAGAAGCCATTGTGGAGCAGTTCAGCCACCTGTTATCAATGATACGGCGTGGTATCTTACGAAAATAGTAACCAATCAGGGGCAGGAAGCTTTATTTAACTATTCGCATGAAACTTTCCAATACAACCAATCCTATTATCAGACAGCTTATGCAGCTATTAATGCAGGAGGAGTTTTTTCAAATGCCGTACTCCAACCACCTTGTTATAATGAATTGCGTCATGATGCTTCCTTTTTACAGGAGATCATAGTAAATGATAAAAAAATCCAATTTAATTATCAGAAAATTGATTCCAATTCAAATGAGTCTAAGCAGCTTATTTCAATGGAGATTTACCATAATGCGACCAATTTATTAAAAAAGTATGTTTTCAATTACGATGCATATTTGCCTCCTTCAGATAAGTTGGAGTGGACGAATTCTTATACAAATTCAAATGAGAAACATATTTTTTTGAAGAATGTAAAAGAACTTGAACCTAATAATACAGAAATTGTTACAAAATACGCTTTTGATTATTATTCCCCAGATCAATTAGCTCCAAGACATTCCTTTGCCAAGGATATTTATGGCTATTTGAATAATGCCAATAATAGCAATATTATTTACAATAATCTGATCAATAGTAATCCAACAGGAAATAATGATTATGTTTTCCAGGCTTTTAAATATATATCTTCAAACCGTACCCCAAATTTCCCCTACACAGGAAATGGCATGCTGAAAAATATATACTATCCCACAAAAGGAAGAACTGAATTTATTTATGAATCCAATACCATTCGTAGAGATAAGACAATAACTCCCGGGGAAACTACAATATCAGATGTTTCAATTGCAGAATCTGTTGGTTATAGCACAATTGCCAATTCCTCTGTTTTTACTGTCGCATCAAATACTACCGCTAAATTATATGCTGTAGCTTGGCGTGAATGTGGAGCCGACGATCCCGTGCACCCCCCTCAGGTTATCGTATATGTTTTAAATGCTGATACAGGGGCTACGGTAAAATACTTTACAACAAGCGGACCTTCAGATACTACTGCAGATTTACAGGCCGGAGTTAATTATAAGATTCAGATCAAACTCTCAAGGCCATGTCTGGGAGCCAACGCTTTTATCAATATTCTTCCGGCTCCATATAACATTACTATTAATGATCCGGCAGGGGGAGTAAGAGTCCAAAAGACGCTTGATTATGATAACAATGGGAATACGGAAATAAAGAAATATTATTACAGTGAGTTAGAAACAATGGATAAGACGACTGGAATTCCATCGACCATTCATCCCGATTTTGCGAGGAATGTGGATCAATTTATAGAGGGGAATTTACAAAAGTTAACAATGTTTTCCAATGTCAAAAACAGTATGTTTTCATTGGATGGTTATTCTATCATGTATCCAACTGTTATTGAAGGTTTTGGTGAGAACTTTGAAAAGGGGGGAATTGTTCATCAGTTTTATGGTTCTCAGGATGGATTGCCCGCATATATTTGTGGTAATATGATAAGGGGAGTTTCATTTTCTAATACTTTTCTTGCAGGCCATGAACTTAAAAATCGAAGTATAAGGAAAAATGGAAATAATTTTATTACACTTTCTTCTGATGAATATACTTATTCCCGTAAACCATTATATGATAAAAGCTTTGATAATTTTGTAGCGAAAAAAAGTGAGTTTTATGACCAGAGCGTTCCGGGCAATAACGGAAATTTATCAACTACTTTTTATGCTGTAAACAGTTATCAGACTCAAAGTGAATTTAATTACTTATCATCCAAAAAGAGCACAAAATATGATCTTAATGGTACCCATCCGGTGTTAACCCAGACCGAATATTTCTATGAAAACCCGTCTCACTTCCAGATGAGCAAAGAAAAAGTAACGCTACCAGAAGGAATTGTCAGTGAGACCAATTATCAATATTCCTATGAAAAGGGTAATCAGTTAATGATTGAAAGGAATATGGTAGGAATCCCATTAGAAACCGCAAAAACACAAACAGTTAATGGGATTACCAGTATCTTGTCAAAAACTGAGACTATTTATCCAACATCAGTTCCTACCTCTCAAACAGGAAATTTAGTGCTGCCTACTTCTATTCTTTCGTATAGCCTGCAAAATCCGACAACAGGTTCAATCGAGGTAACTTATGATAAGTATGATTTAAAAGGTAATGTACAACAGTATACGACAAAGAATGGCGTTTCTACAACGATTATCTGGGGATATAATCAAACTCAGCCTATTGCCAAGATTGAAGGAGCAAAACTATCAGATATTAACCAGGCATTGATTTCTTCGATTGTTTCTGCATCCGATACGGATGCGTTAGCTACAATTAATAATGATGAAACTGCATTTTTATCTGTATTGAATAATTTCAGGAATGATCCAAGTTTATCAGCCTATCAAATTACGACGTTCACTTATGATCCATTAACTGGTGTAAGAAGTATCACTCCAGCATCGGGAATCAGGGAAGTATATATCTATGACTCAGCCAACAGATTAAAAGAAGTAAGAGAACAGAACCAGACTGGTAAACTATTGAAAGAATACCAGTATAATTACAAAAACTAATATTACGATGAAAAAATTCATAATTCCTATAAGTGCGTTATTTGTTACAGGGGTTGCACATGCACAATTAAGCACGACAGAAAATTACATCTACACTAAGACCTATCTTGATTATAGCGGAAGCACGGCAACAAAAACTTCAGAATCTGTGCAGTATTTTGACGGGCTAGGGAGACCAAAGCAGGTAATTAATATAAAAGCATCCCCATTAAACAAGGATGTTGTTACTAAAATAGTCTATGACCAGTTCGGGAGACAGACCTTAGATTATCTTCCCGTTCCTCAAACTGGAACCCAGAACGGAGGAATTTACGCAGATCCATTAGCCAATGCTCCAGCCACGCCTTACGGCTCCGAAAAGATCTATGCGGAAAAACAATTGGAAAACTCTCCATTGGATAGAATTCTAAGTCAAAAGCAGGTTGGCAACGCATGGGATAATAAACCCGTACAATTTGGATATGATGCCAATATCGACGGAGAAGTAAAGAAATATGTTGCTACCTTCGATTATGCAGCATTTACCTCTTCCATCACGCTTTCTGCTACAGGCTACGGAGCCAATCAGCTGTATAAAAATACAGTGACCGATGAAGACGGAAACAGCACCATAGAATTTAAAAACGGGAAAGGGCAGGTAGTATTGGTAAGAAAGATGCTCAATGCCACCGACAGTGCCGACACTTATTATGTCTACAATAATTATGATCAGTTAGCCTATGTGATTCCTCCTTTGGCTGTAGCCGCCAATGCTGTGGACGATACTACGCTTAACAACCTTTGCTACCAGTACAAATATGATGACAGAAACCGGTTGGTAGAAAAAAGGCTTCCCGGTAAAGGCTGGGAATACATGGTGTATGACAAAGCGGATAGGCTGGTCCTGACCCAGGATGCTAATTTGAATGCTCAGGGGAAATGGTTATTCACAAAATATGACCAGTATTCCAGACCCATCTATACAGGGATTTTAAATAGTCCACCGGGAAGAGTGCAGCAGGTAGCAGCGGTGGAATCCATGGGATCAAACATTGAAACAAGAGCTGTTTCAGGTTTTAGTGCCAGTGGCATGAATGTTTATTACACCAATAGCACCGCTTATCCTACCAGCAATTTTGAATTGTTAAGTATCAACTATTATGATACTTACCCCCGTTACAGCTTCAACCCTGCTTTTCCGACGGATATTTTGGGGAGCCCTGTTTTAGCAGATGCCCCCGATGTAGAAGGAAGAAGCACCCAAAGCCTTCCCGTAGTAAGTCTCGTAAAAAATATAGAAGATGATAACTGGACGAAGAACTATAGCTACTATGATCTGAAAGGACGAGTAATCGGAAGCTATTCCATCAACCATTTGGGAGGCTATACCCGAACAGAATCAGAACTAGACTTTGCAGGACTGGCGAAGCAGAGCGTTACGTATCATAAAAGACTCTCTACCGATACCGAGCGAGTAATCACCGAAAGCTTTGAATACGACAATCAAAACAGACTGAAAGTCCACAAACATAAAGTAGACTCAAACCCTGAAGAGATCTTAGCGCAGAATGACTACAACGAACTCTCCCAGCTGACCACTAAGAAAGTGGGAGGATCGTCTCTGGGAACCGGACTTCAGGATGTTAATTACACTTACAACATCCGGGGCTGGATGACCCAGATCAATGACCCTGATAACCTAGGAACAGACCTTTTTGGGTATAAGATCAATTACAACCAGGTTCAGGGCTTACCATTTCCTAATGCAGACTTTTCAAATCTCGAAGTAAAACCCAGATACAATGGGAATATTGCAGAAGTATCTTGGAAAACCCTGACCGAAGAGAACGAACCCTTAAAAAGATACGGTTATGTGTATGATGGACTGAACAGGCTGCAGGCAGGCTTTTACCAGAAGGACACCAATCCTTCTGCCCAGGAATACTTTGAAAAAATAGACTATGACCTGAACGGAAACATCAGTAGACTCAAGAGATCAGCAGAATTAACGGCGAACTCTCCCACAGCATTGTTGATTGACAATCTGAAATATGATTATACTGGAAACAGGCTTACCAAAGTTACTGAAGAACAGATCGGAGCCAGCAATGGCTATCCTTATTTGTCAGCTCACAATACCATTACCTACGATGATAATGGAAATATGATCAGTCATAGAGACAAACAGCTAGGATTAATACAATACAATCTGTTGAATCTACCGAATAAGATGACTAGCACAGGGACCAAGCTCGTAAAGACTTATGCCAATATCTACAGAGCAGATGGAACAAAAGTATCAAAGACTGTTTCATTCAATGGAGAAATAAGAACAACAGTATATTTAGATGGTTTTCAGTATAGTTTTTATACCGGTTCGTTTCCTCCGGTAACTCCTATGGGATTACAGTTTGTTCCGACTTCTGAAGGTTATTATGATTTTACGACGAATTCGTATATTTACAATTACACTGATCATTTAGGAAACGTGAGATTAAGTTACACAGATACAAGCAAAGACGGGATAATACAGCCAAGAAGCTATATGGTACAACAATGCGATGGGCCGTTTGATCCACTGAATATGCCCAACTGTATTGATTATTGGAAACCTGGAGAAATTGTAGAGATTAATAATTATTACCCATTTGGATTGTTGCACAACTACACTACAACGACTCAAAATGCCTATCAGTATAAGTACAACGGAAAGGAGTTGCAAGAGACTGGGATGTATGATTATGGAGCGAGATTTTATATGCCTGATTTAGGAAGATGGGGTGTTGTTGATCCACTCACGGAACAATATAGAAGACATTCTACTTATAATTATGCTGTGAACAATCCAATCAGATTTATTGATCCTGATGGGATGAAGATTGAATACGCTGATGATCCAAATAAATCTAAAAAAGAAAACAGAGAATTGAGACGGGAGTTCAAAAGATCTCAAAGAGAATTAAATAGAAGTTCTGAAGAAGCAAGAAATAATTGGAATACATTAGTTAAATCTAAGAATGTTCATACTATACACCTTAACCAAAAGGATTCAGAAGGAAATCTTATTTCAAATATAACTGAACCTAAGAATGGATATAATACTGAAACTGGAGGAGGAACAGATATTTATATAGATTTAAATAAAACAACTTCTCAAGGTGTTGATTTAGGAACTAATATAGTTGGGATAGGTCATGAAGAAGGACATGCTTTTAGATTTGATCAAGGAAAAGTAGAAGGAGACTATGAAGGGAATATTTCTGATCCCAATTATTTTTTCAAGTCATTACAACATGCTGCTAACGTAAGACAAACGGAAGAGAAAGAAGTTTCACATATTGAGAATGTAATTAGAGCTCAAATTGACCCAACAGGAACTAAAATTCTCTTAAGACAAACATTTGAAAACGCACCAAATGTTACTTTAGACCCTTTTACAGGAAAAATAAAACAAGGAACAGTAAATTTAAATGTAATAAAACCAGGATATGATTATTATAAGAAGAAAAAATAATGCCATCATTAGCATTGCTTATTTTATTATTTTATTATTTTATACAAGTTGTAAAAGCCAAGTAGCTATTTCGAGTGATAAAAAATGTGTATTGGCAACTTCTAATAAAGAAATGATATTAGATGTAGGAAATAATGAAATATTAAAGAATCAATTAAAAGAATTTTATGATAGAAATAATAAATATGATATTATTTTATATAAATCAAAATCGGGAGAAATTGACATCATCTTTAAAAGAATCTATAATAAAGACAATAAATGGTTCTATATTGAAGTTTCTAATAATAAAATAATTACTCAAAAAGAAATGAACATAAACAATTCAGATTTTGAAATATTATTTAAGAATTTTGAAAATGTTGGAATGTATAAAAATTGTGGAATGTGTTTTGGATGTTATAATTATTTTAGTTTAATAAAAAAAGATAAAAAAATATTTAGTTATTATTATGATTCTTTGTCTGATAATTTAAGTGACGCTGATTTAGCGAAACTAGAACCATATAGGAAAATATTAGATTTTTTTAGCCAATACAATCTGTCATTTGTTAAATAGTATATAATTTTAGTGTACAACTAAGAATCCGTACCAATATAAGTACCAAGGACAAGAGTTGGTAGTGTTTCAGAGTTAGTGATGAGCCTTTTTTGAAAATTAAATCATTGATTTTCAGTAACTATTAAAAATGATAATCTTAAAACAAGGGTAGGTAATACCTGCTCTCGTTTATTTTTGAAGAAAAAAGCATAGGTAAATGATTGAAGATCATCCTGGTGTATCAGAGTTAGTGATGGATGATTTGGGAAATAATAATATACCGATCATTTGGATAAAGGTATTTCTTCCATTCAGTATAATTATTTAATTTACCCAGGCAGATTACCCAGGACTCTAAGGTAACCCAGTATACCTACAGAGCTGATGGAAGCAAAGTAAAAAAGCTCTTTGGAGATATAGAAACCGATTATCTGGATGGGTTCCAGTACAAATCCACGTTTTTAATAGAATCCTGGAACGGCGAAGGGACATTTATTCCGATCCTAATGAAGTCCCGGAACTGAAACTAAGAATTATTCCTACTGCGGAAGGTTATTATGATGCCTTGCTCAATCAGTATGTCTATAATTTTACGGATCATTTAGGCAATATAAGATTGAGTTATACTGATAATAATAAAGATGGAGTTATACAGCCGCGACAGTATTCAGTGACCCAGTGTATCGGAAAATTTGGTTGTACCACGGTTTGGAAACCGGGAGAGATTGTGGAAGTTAACAATTATTACCCATTTGGAATGTTACATAATTATACGGCAACAACACAAAATGCTTATCAGTACAAGTACAATGGTAAGGAATTGCAGGAGACGGGGATGTATGATTATGGCGCAAGATTCTATATGCCGGATATTGGAAGATGGGGTGTAGTAGATCCGCTGGCGGAGAAAATGAGAAGACACTCTCCATATAATTATGCGTTTAATAATCCGATTCGGTTTATTGATCCTGATGGAAGGCAAGGAACGGACTGGGTTGGAAAAACTGATGCTAATGGAAGTACACAATGGCATTGGGAGGACAAGATAAAAAGTGCCTCGCAAGCCGCCGCTGCTGGTTACGATAGTTATTCTGATGGTGTTACTAATAATACTTATAAATCTATATCTGGATCTGAAGTAACATTAAAAACTGAAGGAAATTGGTCTGAAGATTTTACTGATGTTAATCGTGAAAGATTAGGTGCAGCAATTAACAATTGTAATGCTTGCAAGCAATTGGAAGGTGTTGAAAAAGCTTTATTTATAGGCGTTCCTGTTGCTCTTGCTACCGGAGGAGTTGGTGGGTTTGCGTTCTCTGGTGAAATGACAGCCACGGCTGTTGGAGGAAGATTTTTAACAGATGCCTCTGTGCAGACAGCAGCTAACTTCTCTACCAACGGAGGAAACTTAGGCAAAGCTTTAAGTAATGTGAATGTAACTCAGTCTCTGTTAGCAGGTGCAGGAATGAGCTATATTGGGAATGCTGTTGTTTCAACAGCTGTTAATCTAAATGCTGCTGATAGTAAATCAGTCTTCACAGGTGGTGTATCTGCTCAGACCTATGTAACCCAGGCAGGGCTGAGTATTGTAGGAGGAGCCGCAGTAAATAAGATTACGAGTTCATCGTCATTTAAAAGTACCGTGATTGGTTCTTATATGCGTACCACTTCAAGCTTTGGACAGACTGCAGGAACAGCGGTTGCTAATGTATTGATGAATACCCCTGATTATACCAGAGCAACCCTTCAAAATAAAGTGCCATGATGAAGAAGCTTTTAGGA
Source organism: Chryseobacterium geocarposphaerae (assembly GCF_002797535.1). Lineage (NCBI taxonomy): Bacteria > Pseudomonadati > Bacteroidota > Flavobacteriia > Flavobacteriales > Weeksellaceae > Chryseobacterium > Chryseobacterium geocarposphaerae. The sequence continues at coordinate 184,702 of NZ_PGFD01000004.1, read as the reverse complement.
AGGATCCACTATTATCTTTGTGTAAAAGAATCCAAATGGAATATTGTATTTCTTTTTATTTTGATTTCTCCATTATTATGGTATATATATATTAAGCAGTCTCCGATAAAAAAAGGAAACTACACTATTGCTTATGCTACAAAAATGTATTGGCCGATAATATCTTATAAAAGAATAGAGTATAATTATAATGTAAAAGGTGAAAATTATGAAGCTACCAATATTTACGCATTAGATCCGGAAGTTAAAATCCCTGCAAGATATTTGGTACAGTTTTCATTGGAAGATCATTCTTTCTCTACCATTTATCCTAACATTCCTGTACCGGATAGCATTAAGGTTGCTCCGTCAGAAGGCTGGAAGGAGCTTCCGGAATGGGCTAAGAGTAAATAAAAATAGCCCCCTGCTGCGCAAAGTCTCCCGACTTTGAGCGGATAAATATAGAAAAACCTCGCACTTGCGAGGTTTTTTGTGTTATAAATATACAAAATTGTAAGTATTCCCAACGTTGGACAGAATTATATCATCATTTTGTATTGTAATATTTTATCCAACTCTTAATTTCACTTTGCTTCATTCAGAAATGATCGAAACGATAGTTTAGGAATTATTAATTAATACCCCGCCGTAAAACGCTCACGAATATGATTATTTTGTTCCAATTCATCCACCAAAGCTACTGCAACATCCTCTACAGACAATACACTTCTTCCGTTTTCATCAAAAACCGGATTTTCTAAACCTGTTCTGTATTTTCCTGTTCTTACTCCTGCAGTTCCCTGATGCATTTCAATAGCAGGACTGAAGAACGTCCAGTCTAACGTTTTATTTTCTTTAATTTTATTTAAATAATCTCTTGCTGCGGTTGCTCCTGGCTTAATTTCGGCTGGGAAATCCGGTCCGTCTACCAATTGATTTCCATCAATAAATAAACTTCCTGCTCCTCCTACTGTAATAAATCTTTTTACTCCGGACTTTTCAACTGCATTTTCAATATTTATGGAACCGTTTAAGAAATCATCGTAAAGATTAGGATTCGTCCATCCTGCGTTAAAAGCACTGATTACGGCGTCATTACCTTTTAAAGCTTCCGCCAGTTCGTCTACATTCTTCACATCAACACTTTTTGCTGATACATTTTCGTTTTGCTGAACTTTAGAAGCATCTCTTACAATAGCTTCTACTTTGTATCCTCTGTTTGCTAATTCGTTAACGATTTGTGTTCCCACAAACCCGGTTGCACCGATTACTGCTACTTTTTTCATATGATTTAAAATTAAATTGTAATAATTTTTGTTACATTTATAGTTAAAAAATTTTATTCGAACTGATCACTAAATTCCTGAAGCGATTTATTTCCTAAAAAATTCAAAACCAGCTGATCTGTTTCTATAAATAAATTATGTAAATGTTGATTGATTTCTTTTCCAACACTACAGGCAGGATTAGGATTTTGATTTTTCTTTCCCAGCACATCAGTATTTTTCACTACTGAATAAATTTCAGAAATACTGATCAATTCCGCATTTTTAGAAAGTTGGCTTCCTCCCTCCTTTCCTTGTTTGCTTATAATAAGCCCTGCTTCTCTCAATACACTGATTTCTTTACGTATGATAACAGGATTTATATTGATACTACCTGCAATCCACTCAGAACTTAACCAATCCTGAGGTGATTTCGCTAATAAAGTCATAATATGTATTGCCGTGGCAAATCTTGTATTGTTCATTTTACTTATGCAAAGATAAGCAAATTTTTAATTGTAACAAATTTTATTACAATTAAATTATAAAATTAGTTTATCCAGGTCTAAAAGCAGGTAATTAATATTCTGATTAATGGTTCTTGTAGCCGATTGCATCTGGTTAAGCATTGCTGCTCTGTTATGAAGATCATTGGCTCTGTAATATCCTCCGTCACTAAAAATCACCGAATGATCTGCTGCGTTTTTATCATCGTCAAACTGATAATGAAGCCATCTCTCTTTCATGCTGCTGATAATAGAATGCTGTTCTTTATTTGAGAACTTTTTTTCGGTGTACATATACCAAATGAACGGGGGAAAATTAGGAGATTCCAGTTTCCCATTCCATATATCCCGCAAAAGGTTTCTCTGATGAATAAATTCTACTTTTCTCCCTTTAGGATTAAGAGTAGCCAACCCCAAACCGGCACCTAGAGCACCTCCGCTAATATCTATTGCGCTGCTCCATGCATCACTTTTGACAATTCCGCCTGCAATAGATGCCGCTGCACCAGTAACAATAGAATATAAAATCATCTTGTTATTTCGGGAATCATTCAGATTATCCACATAATTTCCAATTTGCGCTACTCTTTCACCTTCACAGTCAAATTCTGCAGCAACCGCATCCAATTCCGTTAATGCAATGGTTATTTTACTATTAATCACGCTTTTTAACTGCAATACTTTTACCTGAGCGCTCAACGATGAATCTTTTTTAAGATCAATAATTTTATGAACCTCATCAAGATTATTTAATGCATTCAAGATTAAAATACTCTGATCAGAAAATATTCCTTTTAATTCCTTATTTGCAAGGAGAATAGAGTCCGAATTGTATGACGGTAGTTTATTGGTATAATTATATTTAAAAGGAGCCTTGCAATAGCTATCTCTCAGGGTAAGAATATTTTGTTTGATTGCCTGATTTTTCTTGGAAACACAAGACGTTAAAAAACTAAAAATTATCAAAACGTAAAACAGTTTTCTCATATCGTTGTATTTATGTTCTTGGTAAGCTAAAAAAGTGGAAACAAACTAACACTAATATACTATAAATAAAAAAATTCGCCCGGGTTCAGGTGAATTTTTAAGCTATTTTTAAGGACAGACTATTTAATTCCTAGCAGTTCCACTTCAAAAACAAGTGTGCTGTTCGGACCTATTTCTTTGCTAATCTCCTGGTCTCCATATGCCAAATGCGGAGGAATGATAAGTCTCCATTTACTACCTACAGACATAAGCTGAAGCGCTTCTGTCCATCCTGAAATTACTCTGTTTAGCGGAAAAGAAGCTGGTGTCCCTCTTTTTACAGAGCTGTCAAAAACTTTCCCGGTAATTGTCGTTCCGTGATAGTGGCATTTTACGTTAGATCTGGGACCAGGTTTTGCACCTTCGCCTTCTGTAATGATTTCATACTGTAATCCACTTGGCAAAGTAACAACACTTTCTCTCTTCCCATATTCTTCCATATATTCTTTACCGTCTTTCAGGTTTTTCTCTGCCAGTTCTTTTTTACGCTTAAATAACAAATCTGCTACTCCCATAATTAAATATTTTTACAAAGATAAGATTTTAAGACGGGAAGAAAGAAGTTGAAAAAGAATAAGTTATTTTGGAATATACTATTCAAAAACGCATCGATTAATCAATTTATTTTCAATCTATTATAACTGAATTTCTTTAAAATTATTTTCCCTTCTTCAAAAAATTCAAATATCATTAATACTGCGTTAACAACATTTTGGAAACTTGGCGTTATAATTGGATTTAAAAACTGAATGCCAGATCCACTAAAATATAACAAGAACTTCGACAAACTCTCGTATGAAGAAAAACAACTTCTGGAAGAAACGAAGAAAAGTATCGCTGATTTTGTAGAACAATCTCCTTCTATAAGTGATGTCAACTACGCTACCAGAAATGCTCATGCAAAAACTTACGCTGTTTTGTCAGGATATTTTATTATTGATCCCCATCTTCCGCAAGACTTAAAATATCTTTTTGATAAGGAAAAATATGATATTGTCGCCAGACTTTCCAACGCCAATCTAAAAATAAAAAAGAACAAAAAAGATATTCCGGCGTATGGTTTTTCGATCAAGATAAAAGATGATGCCGGACGTACAATCTCCAATTATCCCCTGGTAAATTTTCCTTTGTTTCCCACCAATTCTGTTTCTGCATTTTTAAAAATGTTTACAGCCATCAATAAATTTTATGCCAAAAAATGGGGTAACTGGACATCATTTATAAGGAATCTATGGAAAGTAGTCCCTTCTTTGCTGACATTCTCTTTTATAAAACATAGTATTGGCCTTTTCCTGAAAAGAAATGATTTTATCCTATCCTTTGATTATTATTCGGTGGGCGCATACAGACTTGATGATAAAATGATGAAAATAAAAATAAGCCCCCAAAGCATCCAGAAAAAATGCGGGACGAGAAGGGAGGTAAAGAAGTCTATCAAAAACTATTTTGAAAGTAATGATTATGAGGCAGAAGTTTTTATTCAGCTCTGTTATGATCTAAAATACCAACCGATCAATCAATTAAATATTGAATGGAAAAACTCTCCTTTCATAAAATTGGGAAAAATAAGATTTGAAAGAAATGCATTTCAAAGTTCAGATAGCTGCGACAATGAATTATTGTCTTTTAATCCTTTTGAAAGTGCAGAGATCTTTCAGCCGGTCGGGAAAATTCAGAAATTGAGGGATGAAGCCTATAAAGTTTCTCAGCAGACAAGAAAAAAAATCAATAAGCTTTTAAAGTATAAGTGATTTTAGCAGAAACCTGAGCTTAAATTTTTCGTAAAAAAAGCCGTCTCAATTGAGACAGCTTATTTTTTTATTCTTCCATTTCTTTTTCATCATCTCCCGTTACTTTTTCCGGGAATATAACTGATAAAAGAACCGATATCACTAATACCCCGCCTACAATACCTAATGATACAGGTGACGGAATGTGAATCCAAGGTGCAATTAACATTTTTACACCGATGAAAGATAAGATAATTGCCAATCCGTAAGGTAATTTGCTAAACATATGAATAAAATTTGCCAATAGGAAATACAAAGATCTCAGTCCTAAAATTGCAAAAATATTTGATGTATAAAGAATAAACGGATCATTTGAAATAGCAAAAATTGCAGGGATAGAATCTACAGCAAAAAGAACATCAGTAAATTCGATAACCGCAACTACAACCAATAAAGGTGTTGCCATTTTTATTCCATTCTGGATGGTAAAGAATTTATCTCCATCATAATTGTCAGAAACCTTCCAGAATTTCTTCACCAATTTCGCTCCTGGTGTATCACTGAAATCTTCATTATCGTCATCATCTCCTTCACCCCAGGATTTAATTCCGGCATACACCAAAAACAATCCGAACAAGGTCATCACAATATTAATCTTCACAGGATGCCCGAAAATATTCATTTCCGGAAGGTAAGTAAGATTGATAAGACCTACTCCAGCAAAAATAAAAATCGCTCTGAAAATCAAAGCTCCAATAATCCCCCAAAAAAGGACTTTATGATGGAGGTGTTTTGGTACTTTAAAGAAACCAAAAACAAGGATAAATACAAACAGATTATCTACCGAAAGAGCTTTCTCGATCCAATACGCCGCCTGATACTGTGTGAATTTTTCTACAGCCAGCGCATGACTTTCGGGGGATGCATCTGTATTGAATGCCCAATATACCACTCCAGAGAAAACCATCGATAAAGAAATCCAGACAATAGACCAGATGGTAGCTTCTTTGGAAGAGACTTCATGACTTTTTTTATTAAATACTCCCAAGTCAAGGAGCAACATGATAACTACCGTTATCGCAAATCCCCAAACCAACCCCGGATGAAGATCTAAAATACCTTGATGTTTATCCACTTTAATGTACTTATAATATGATAAAAGCAATAGTTGCACGATGTACAATTATTGCTAGTTTACTATTGTTTGATTTGTAATAAGTTTTACAAATACTTTTGCTTCACAGTTTCAATTGTCTGCTGCAATTTTCTGTCTGCAGTAGGGTCTCCGATCGCGTTGAATTTCCATTCTCCGTTTCTTTTATAAAAAACACCCATTACCATGGCAACATGACCTTTGAAAGAGGCATCGTTTGCAATATCGTATTTAGCAAAAACTTCTCTTACGTTGGTTGGAGTTCCTTCATAAATTCTGATTGAAGCAAAGGGAATTGTTCCGAAATCCTGGCCTTTATAGCTGTTCAGCACCAATGCAACATGTTCAACATTAGATTCTAAATTACTGAAATCTACTGTTATCACTTCATTATCAAGACCGTCGTCTCCATTTACATCTCCTGTTAAATCATCTCCACTATGTTTTACAGATCCGTTTTTAGATTTCAGATTCCCAAAATAAATTACTTCAGTTGCATTTTTGTTTGAATCATATAAAATACAGCTTCCGTCTAAATCTACCGCTTCTTTTGTAACTCCGCCGAAAAAGCCTTTTTTCTCAATTGCTCCCCAGTTTATCCCAACACAAGCCTGAGTAAGCGTTGTTCCGTTTTCCTTGGTCAGGTTTATTCTTTGACCTTTTTGTAAGTTAATAGCCATTTATATTTAGTTTATAGTTTAATTTGTCAGGCAAATTGCCCTTTATTTTTTTAATTATTAAGATTCAGATTCAACATGGCACGAAGAATGTTTGTTTCTTCATTTACGTCAAATATCTTACTCATTATATCAATACTTTCGAGATTCCTAAGATAATCTTTTAAAACAGACTCTACATCATCCGGTAGTTTTCGCTTTCTTTCATCGATCGTTTCTTCCAGCTCTTCATTCTTTTTTTTCAGCTGATTGACTATTGATGCCTGATTCGATGTATTTTCAGAAGTATCTAAATACGATAATTCATCATCAATTAAATACATCTTTTTTTCTTCAACATTAAATATAAAGTGTTCATCAGACTGAAAAATCCTAAACAGTTCATATTCATTTCTTTCGATGCGATAGCCACACACAAAACGAACTTTAAAATTTTGTATATTGAGTTTCCCCAATAATTTTCTTTCTATTGAATACTCCTGATATTGATAAGAAGGGAACGAATGTGCTTTTAATTTGCTTTCATCCGCTTCCGTTCTATAAAATTCAGTTGCAAATCTTTTCTGAAAGTAGAGAACATCATTCCAGTTCAGGGTAAATTTTCCTTCTGTAAGATCTTTATACAGATTTCTCAAATGCTGAGAAAATATTCCACTGTAAATCTTCCTGTCGGTTTCAAAACTATCAATTTTCTTTTCCTCAAAAGCCTCAATATATTGATTATTAATATTAATCTCATTAATAACAGCCAGCAAATCGTTTTCCTTTTTCTTTTTGATTTTGGTCAGCAATTCTATTAAGCTGTCTGTATATTGGAGGTGAAAAAGCTCTAACTTATTATAATCTAATGTCTTATTTTCTTCAAAAAGCTTGTGTATAATATCGGTCTTGATGTAGATCGAAATTATATCAACATTTTCAAAAAAATTGGAAAGAAGTTTAAGTTTCGTTAATCTTCTTTTACTCTGAGACATTATGCTTACAGCTTCATCATCCACTTTTATTCTGTATTATTAACCTCTGATATTAGCTTTCAATTCGTGCTCCAAAGTCTGTAAATCCTGATCCAGCTTTCTTCTGTTTTCAGCACCCTGCTTTTGGATCTGTTTTACTTCATTTAATGTACTGATCAGCATATTGGTCGTTTCTCTCAATGTTTCAGCAGATACAATGGTTTGTTCGTTGGCTCTCGCAACATTTCTTGAATTCTGCCCCAGCCTTTCCGCATTTTTTCTTAAAATTTCTTCGGTTGTAGAAGAAACTTTCTGCTGAATCTCAATATTTTGCTGCTGTCTATGCATGGCAACCGCCAAAGACAACTGATTTTTCCAAACCGGCAATGTTGTCGTAAGAATGGTCTGTGCTTTCTCTGCAATAGAAACATTATTATTCTGAACCAGTCTGATTTGCGGAAGCGACTGCATCATAATCAAGCGAACGACCTTCAGATCAGCCATTCTTCTATCCAATCTTGCAATAAAATCTCTCTTATCCGCAATCTGATAATCCGCATAATTCTGAACATTGGCTTCCATCTCTGCCAATTCCTGGGATGCTCTTTCCATTCTTAAGTTTCCGGCAACGACAAGATCTTCAATCTGCTTTATAGAATTTACATTACTATCAAAAATAGTCTGTAAGACAGCATTATCTTTAGATGAAGTGATAATTCCGGCATTTACTTTGTGAGAAATCTGATCGATATTATTAATGATTTTATCATATTTAGCAAAAAGATTTTCCACCTGCGTCATTACCTTTTTCATAAAGGGCAGTCTGCTCAAAAATCCTTTTACAGGGTTTTTGTTATTGATTTCATCAACATCTACATAATTAAGCTCGATCAATAAATTATTAATCAGCTCCCCTACTTCTCCAGAATTCGATCTTCTTACATTTCCTAAAAAGCTGTCACTCTGATTGGCAAGGGTCTTCTGAAGATCAGCTCCGAAGTTTACAATCGATCCAGGATTGGTTTCATCAATGGCATTAGCCATCGTTTCATATTTCTGGCGCTCTTCTACCTGTAACTGGGTAAGATTTACATTTCCATCCCTGTCTACAAGAACCGGAGCAGCACCCTGAACCGGCTGGCTCATAGGAGTCGGTTCAAATGTTTTAAGGGGCTCAATTGACTGAAGCGGATCAGTCGGCTGATTGGGTTGATTATCCATAATAACTATTGATAGATTGATACAAATTTTTCAAGACCTTCTCTCTGCCCTGCTCCTACTGCTTCAAACTTCCACTCTCCGTTTCTGTTGTAGATTCTCCCGAATTCTACTGCCGTTTCTATTGAGAAATCTTCATCCAGTTCATATTTTAAGATTTCTTCATTCGTATCCGTATTGAAAATTCTGATGAAAGAATTTCTCACCTGTCCGAAATTTTGTCTTCTCGACTCAGCTTCATGAATCGTTACTACTACGGTAATTTCTTTTACGGCAGCATCAATTTTTGTTAAATCAATTTTAATTTGTTCATCATCTCCTGCTCCGTCACCCGTAAGGTTATCTCCGGAATGAATCACCGCTTTATCCGGAGATTCAAGATTATTATAAAATATAAAATGATTATCAGAAATTAACTTTTTATTTTCACCTAATAAAAATAAAGACGCATCTAAATCGAAAGCGGTTCCTGTAGAAGTATTGTTGATATCCCATCCTAAACCTACTGTAAATTTAGGGGCGTTTATATTTTCTCTCTGTCCTTTTTGTAAGTTAATAGCCATAATATAATTCAGTTTGCGTTAATGTATTAATATTGTTTTCGTATTCTTTTATTAAATGATAATTATTACTGATTGCCAGTTCCAGCAGATGATCCATCTGTTCTTTTTTTACTTTAGACGTTAGATAATCAAATTTACTTGATTCTAAACCCAAAATATACTTTACGATCCTTGTATTAAACTGGAAACTATCCTTTATCATTACCTCAGCAATGTGTTCTACATTTTTCACCGCATAATAATTAAAGAAGTTTTCAATTTTCGGATCAATATCAACATTCATCAGCTCAGCATAATATATGAACAGAAATTCACCCTCAACATTATATTGTTTTAAAATCTTGTCCACCGTAAACTCATGACTTCCCGTGATTTTGATATCGTCTATAAAAATACAAAGTTTTCCTCTTAAAAAATCTTTATCGAGGTAATAAGTATCATTGGCAATCAAATTTTTACGGTCCTCAAAGCTTAGATTTCCATAATCTGTAGTATAGGTATGATTTCTGTTAATTTTTGATAAAACACTTGATTTTTTGCCTTTTTGAAATAAATAAAAATCCAAATGCTTCTTAAAATAAAAACATAAAAAATTAGAGGCGGTAGGAATAGCCATATAAGGGCTTGGCAAGATTACAATTTCTTTTTCGGTCTCTAAAACCGGCTCATTATCTGCAATAAACCCGTCAAATAATTCTTTGGCAAATTTTTCAGCATACGACTTATCGCCATACTTGAAATAGCTGTATTCTGCGGGTGAAAAAGTAAACTCGTCCGCCGAATGAATATGGTGTAAACTGTATCTCCTGTTCATATTAATTGTGTTTAAGTAAGTGTGCATTAAAACCAAAATCCCTTGCTCCTTTATAATCAGCAATCGGGTTATCGCCGATGTGCAGAATCTGATTTAAATGTAATTCCTGGTTTCGAATTAAATTTTTCACCTGCTGAAATATCTTAGGATCGGGTTTTGAACAATTTATTTCGTCAGAATAAATATGGAAATCGATGTACTGATCAAGGTTTTCATTAATTAAAAATTTCCGCATCGTTTTTCCCTTGATAAATCCAGTATTGCTTAAAATATTGATCGTTTTTCCCTGGCTTTTAATTTCGTCAAAAAAATCATGAATATTTTCAAAAATCACAACCGGTTTATATTCCAGAAACAGGTCTTCGCTTTTCTGATAAAATTCGTTTAATATTTCTTTATTCAACTGATTTACATCTACATTCAGAGAATTTAAGATCAGCAGGTAAATTTCAAAAGTATCTATATTTCCTCCGGTAACTTCATTAATAGAGTTACAAAGATTATCGTAATATTTTACAGTTTTCGCAACTTTATCAATAGGTTCATTTACTTCAAAAAACGAAGAGAACAGCTCAACTCTTTTTGCTTTAAATTCAGGATGAGACTTAATTAATGTGAGCCATAAGTCAAAAGAAAAATGACTATGGTTATGAAGATCGATATCTGTTTTCAAGACATTTACAAGTTAAAAGTTTGATTTAGCTCTTTCTTTGAAAAAGATTTTTATTTTTTTCATCTATTGTGTCCGAATTACTCAATTCTTCCCAAAGATAAAATTTTAAAATTAATCATTCAATTTACTTCACTGTTTTAAGATATTTTTATGATTTGAAATTTATTTTACAAAAATTTTTGTCAATTGATTTTTTTTTCTAATTTCGCAACCGATTAACAATCAACAATGTCAACAAAAATGATAAATATTATAACTTTAAGCAATCCTATCAGAGCTGTGTACTTTGGTAGCACTAAATATTTATCTGAATAACGATCGACCTTTATAAATCAAAAATATAACAAGGCCTATCTGTTCAGATAGGTCTTTTTTGCTACCCTACTTTCAGCTTTTTACATTCGAAAAGGTTGTCTACAATTTTTAACGAAAACAAAATTGAATTTCTTACTGAAACAAAAGGTGAGATTATGGAATTTTCGTGCCTAAAAATTTAAAATACAATCTTAAAAATCAACAAATTAAACTAAACAAAAATGAAATACAACACACGCAATATAGGGATTATAGCACACGTTGATGCAGGAAAAACAACTTTAACGGAAAGATTGCTGTACTACACAGGAACAATTCACAAAATCGGAAATGTCGACAATGGAAATACCACAATGGATAAAGATATTCAGGAAAAAAACCGAGGAATTACCATTTCATCAGCAGCGATTTCAACTCAGTGGAAAAAGGATAATAATTTTTTCAATATCAATATTATCGACACTCCCGGACACATTGATTTTGCTGTGGAAGTTGAGCGTTCGTTAAGAGTTTTGGACAGTGTTGTTGCCGTTTTTTGCGCTTCTTCGGGAGTTCAGCCACAAACCGAAAATGTCTGGTTTCAAGCCGAGAAGCATGGAATCTCCAAGATTTGTTTCATCAATAAAATGGATAGAATAGGGGCTGATTTCTTCGCTGTCTTGAATGAAATTAAAACCAAACTAAATGCAGTTCCTTTGGCTTTGCAAATTCCGATGGGTTCTGAAGATCAATTTGAAGGCGTTATCGATTTGATTAAACAAAAAGCGTTGTACTGGATCGATGAAAACGGAGAAATCATTATTGAAAAGGAAATTCCTGAAAATTATAAAACTGAAGCTGATGAATTCAGATCAAAATTAATGGAAACATTGGCTGAATATGACGAAATTTTCTTTGAAATGTTCATGAATTCTGAGAACGAAATTTCTGAAGAAATGATTTGTGAAGCGATCCAAAGAACTTGTCAGGCAAGAAGTTTAGTTCCCGTTTTATGTGGTTCTGCTTTTAAAAATAAAGGCGTTCAACCTTTGCTTGATGCCATCGTTAATTACCTTCCTGCGCCGAATCAACTACCTTCTATCAAAGGAAAAGATGCGAAAACGGAAGAAACAATCGAATTGGAAAGAAATGAAGAAGAAACTTTTTCAGGATTGGTTTTCAAAGTCGTGATTGATAAACACATGGGTAAACTTTCTATGTTGAGAATTTATTCCGGTAAAATAAAATCTGGTGACACGGTTCAGAATGTAAGGACGGGTGAAAGTTTCAGGATTTCGAGAATTTTACAGATGCAATCTGACAAAACGTTAACGATTGAAGAAGGAAAAGCGGGAGATATCGTTGCTTTAACTGGAATAAAAGGTGCGAAAACAGGTGATTCTTTATCATGTATTGAACGATCTGTTTTGCTTGAATCCATTACGATTCCGGCTCCGGTTATTCGAGTTTCAATTGAACCGAAAACGAATGCTGATGAAAAATCTTTCGGATTGGTTTTGGCGAAAATTCAGGAAGAAGATCCGTCGTTATTGGTGGAAAGAAACCGACAGACAGGAGAAACTTTGTTGAGCGGTTTGGGAGAATTGCATCTTGAGGTAACTTTGGAAAAGATCCGATTGAATCACGGAATTGAAATCAATCAAGGAAAACCTAAAGTTTCGTACAAGGAAATTTTAACGGAAACCAAAATTCACCGAGAAAAACTCGTGAAACAAAATGGCGGAAGCGGGCAATTTGCGGATATCACTTTTGAAATCGGACCTAGAAATGATAACGGAATCGGTTTAGAATTCATTAATCAAATCAAAGGTGGAGTTGTTCCGAGTGAATATATTCCGTCTGTTGAAAAAGGTTTCAGAGAAGCGATGGAAAATGGAGCATTGAGTGGAAATCCTTTGGAAAGCATGAAAGTTACGCTTTTGGATGGATCAACCCACTCTGAAGATTCGGGAGCTCATGATTTTGAAATGGCTGCAAGAGATGGTTTCAGAGCGGTGGCAAAAAGTTGTAAACCGAAATTATTGGAACCAATCATGCAGGTTGAAATTCAAAGTATTGAAGAATATACGGGAGCTGTGACCGCCGACATCAACAAAAGAAGAGGAATCATTACTTCGATTGATGAAAAATTAGGAAGAAAAATCTTCTCGGCGGAAGTTCCTTTAGCTTCTACTTTCGGATATATTTCTGACCTGAGAGCGTTGACAAGCGGCAGAGCTTCGATCAGTATGAAATTGTCACACTATGCTTTGGTACCTGATTTCATTGCAAATACATTGGTAACCTAAAAAACGAGGGCTGTAAATTTATTTTACAGTCCTTGTTTGGGTTATAAAGGTGAATAGTCGTTTCTTCTATAATGGATTTTGCTGATTATATCTATCCTCAAGATTCTAACTTATTTATCAATTCTACAGCACCTCACTCTACTATTTCTCAGGCATTACTTTATAAGTCGGATCATCCTGAATATTTACTTCAATAACTGCTTCAGCATTTTTCAGCATTTTCCGGCAGTCTTCACTCAGATGTTTTAAATGTAATTTTTTATTTTGCTGAGCATATCTTTTTGATAATTTGTCTAAAGCATCAATAGCGCTCATATCAACAATCCGACTTTCTTTGAAGTCAATTACCACCTGTTCAGGATCATTCATCGGATCAAATTTATCTGTAAATGTACTAACTGAACCAAAGAATAACGGACCTAAAATTTCGTAGTACTTAATTCCGTTTTCATCGGTGTATTTTCGGGCACGAATTCTTGTGGCATTATCCCAGGCAAAAACCAATGCAGAAATAATTACCCCTACTAAAACCGCCAATGCCAGATTGTGAAGAACAATAGTAATTAAAGCCACTGTCATTCCAACAAAAATATCAGACTTCGGCATTTTGTTGACGATCCTGATAGATACCCATTGAAATGTACTGATTGCCACCATCATCATTACTCCCACCAAAGCAGCCATCGGAATTTTCTCGATAAATGGTGCACCTACTAGAATAATAATCAGGATCATTATGGATGCTATAATCCCAGAAAGTCTGGCTCTTGAACCCGCATTTAAATTTACCAGCGTCTGCGCAACCATCGCACAACCTCCCATTCCACCGAAAAATCCGTTTGTAATATTGGCTAGTCCCTGTGCTACGGATTCTTTATTGGTATTTCCTTTAGAGTTCGTGATTTCATCCACCATTGATAACGTCAGCAATGATTCAATCAGACCAACTCCTGCCATAATCAAAGCGTATGGAAAAATGATCTGTAAAGTCTCCAATGAAAAGGGAATGCTTGGAAAATGAAAACTCGGTAAGCTACCACTAATATGCGCAATATCTGCAACCGTTTTGGTATGAATACCAAATCCTAAAACAACCCCAAAAACAATCAAAATAGCAACCAGAGAAGCAGGAACCACCTTTGTAATTTTTGGAAAGAAGTAAACAATTGCAATCGTTAAAACTGTTAAGGTTGCCATAATATACAATGGAGTTCCCTGAAGCCAGCTTACAGTTCCATTGGCATCAGTAATTTTGAACTGTTCGATCTGTGCCATAAAAATAATTACCGCCAAACCATTTAAAAAACCATACATTACCGGCTGTGGAATTAATCTCACGAATTTTCCGAGTTTCAGAATACCTACCAACAACTGAAAAATTCCGGCAAGAACAACAGTGGCAAAGAGATATTCTACTCCATGACTTTTGATTAAAGCAATTAAAACAACAATCGTTGCACCTGCTCCACCGGAAACCATTCCGGGACGGCCGCCTAAAATTGCTGTAACCAATCCCATCATAAAAGCAGCATACAAACCTGTAAGAGGGGAAAGCCCGGCAAGAATGGCAAATGACAACGATTCGGGAATCATGGTCATGGCAACCGTAAATCCTGCTAAAATTTCGTTTTTATAATTGATTTTTTGCGAAAAGTCGAAAAGTTTAAGAATATTTCCCATTGGAAAAAATAATTTAAGGAGGTAAATTATGATTTTTTAAACACCCAAATCCCGATTTTCGGGAACTCGGAACAGGTTGGCAAACAATCCTTAAACCGTTGTAACTTCAGAAGAAATTTTGTTTTTTGCCCTCATAATTTCTGCAAAGATAAAAACTTGAAGGTGATTGCACAATTTAATACTTTCCAATTTAAGAGCTAGCACACTATCTGGCATGAACTGCTTTATCAATCTCATTGACAATGATCCGGGAGGCTACTGGAGACCAGTGGGTATCATCATAAAAATAAATATCCTGCTCATTATTCATATGACTTTTCAGGATTTCTTTAGAATTTATATATAAATAATTTTTTTTAAGAGGTTTAATATGCTCGAAGAATAACGGCTTCTCCAGATTGATTTTATCGGCAATGTCATCATAATACATATCGTATTTATCCGGAGCCGGTAACACGATGAGTTTTACATTTTTTTCCTGAAGTTTTTGAGATATTTTATTGAGTACATTATTTAGCAAAACGACATTTGAGATTTTATTACTTTCGGCAAGAGAGATGATATCGTATTTGTAAAAAAGCAATTTATCAGACTCATTACTGAATAATTTTTTCGAATTTAAATTATAATTATAAATTAAATCGTTGGAGAGATAGTCTTTACAAATAAAAAACTTAGGCATATAGTAAAGCGGAAACTGAAGGGTTGATCTGGAAAAAAATTCAGAATCTGTTTTATTTTCTTTTAATTCCTCATGATGATTTAAAATCAAAGAATCTATTTGCTTTTGCTCTATTTTCGTGTTAAAGTTTATTCCTGTAATATTATCGATGAAATGACGTTCCACATTTTGAAGAACAACATATTTAATCGTATAATGGTCAAAAAAATCACCGTTGATAAGGTTAATTAAGGTCTGAATCTGATTATTTGAAATAAATTCATCAACATGTAAAGTTGTGTATTTTTCTGCTAAGAAATGATTATATCCGTATCCTTTCTGTTCTGAAAAAGAATCTCCCATGGTCAAAAAATCAAATTTCCTTTTTTTTGTTTTTGATAATCTTTCAAAATTTTCTTTTTCAGACAAATCAAAGCGATCCCTGTAATGTTTATAAATATTGGGAATCATTCCCATTCTTAAAACATCCGGACTTTCTGTTCTGATCAGTCCAATTAATGAAATCCCGAACAGAAATACTGCCGGAAGGATAAAATATGCTGTTTTAAGTATAAATTTCTTTATCATTCATCAAAATTGAAAGTAAATGAACTGTTCCGTATTTCCTCCAAACCAAAAAACAGAGATAATAATAGCGTAATACATGGCATATCTCAGAGGCTTCCTCCAATGCAAACCTAGTTTTTCAATCGCATACTGATTTTCGCGTCCTTTCCACTCTACCAGAATAAAAATGATCACAAGAAGAATTGTTATGACCGCCTTTTTCTTCTCTGCAAATTCAGGGATTGTGAAAAGTGAGCCGGAAAACATTTCAGTGATATATTGATAGGCATGAGTCATATTTTCAGCTCTGAAAAATATCCATGCGAAAACAGTTAGTCCAAAAGTTATGAGTATTTGTAAAAATTCACGGATAGTTGGCCATTGTCTACCTTTCGAAACAATTTCCAAATTTTTCCTATTGGTTTTCATAAGGATAGAAGGCATAATAAATATGGCATTTAATAATCCCCATACAATAAACGTCCAGTTCGCCCCATGCCAGAATCCACTCACTATAAAAATGATAAATGTATTTCTTATCCGCATCCATTTTCCGCCTTTACTTCCTCCTAAAGGAATATATAGGTAATCTTTAAACCATGAAGAAAGTGAAATATGCCAACGTCTCCAAAATTCTGCAAAATCTCTCGAAAAATAGGGAAAGGCAAAATTACGCAACAGATCAAATCCGAATAATCTGGCCGTACCTAAAGCAATATCGGAATATCCTGAGAAATCTCCATAAATCTGAAAGGCAAAAAACACGGCTCCCAGAGCCAATGTACTTCCGTTCATATCTGCAGAGTGATTAAAGATCTGATTGGCAAATTCTGCACAATTATCAGCAATCACTATTTTTTTGAATAATCCCCACAGTACCTGTCGCAAACCATCTACCGCTTTATTATAATCAAAAACTCTTTTCTCTTTGATCTGTGGAAGCAGGTGGGTAGCTCTTTCTATAGGACCGGCAACTAAAAGAGGAAAAAAGCTTACGAACAGAGCATAATCCACAAAATTACTTTCTGCTTTAATTTTACCTTTATATACGTCTATCACATAAGAAAGGCCGTGAAAAGTATAAAAAGAGATTCCCAGAGGAAGAATTACATTAAGTAACACCGGACTGGATTTCCACCCTATTTGAGAAGAAAATTCAGCAAAAGATTCAGCAAAAAAGTTATAATATTTAAATACTCCTAAGAATCCGAGATTGATAATAATACTCAACCAAAACCAAATCCTTTTGATTTTTAAACTTCCTGCCTTTTGCATTTTTAAACCTGTAAAATAATCCAGTAAAGTGGAAAACATCAGCAGAAAAAGAAAGCGCCAATCCCAACAGGCATAAAAAAAGTAACTTGCTAAAAATAATAATCTGTTTTGGAATTTAAGATTTTTATTGGCAAGATACCAGTATATTATAAAAACTGTTGGTAAGAAAATTAAAAATTCTATAGAGTTAAAGAGCATTCTTTTTATTTATTTTAACGAATTCTTTTTATAGTGTCACTCTCAGTTTCCAAATATACAAACTTCACGCAAGGAATTGAAAGAATCTGATATTCATTCGTATTTCAGGTAATAAAAAAATTGCATTACAAAAAAATAATCGGTTACTTTTCGTTTGAACAAAAAATATCCTCGCCAATATTTTGGAGAGGATAGAAAACTTAGAGAGGAAATAAAAGATAATTATCGAAAAAAGTAATGGGGCAGCGTTATGCCGGAGTCGAACCGGATAATCTTGCCAGAATAACTGACTACATTATTCCTCCCCTTCCAATGGTAACGAAGTAACTTTTTTCTACGACACTTCTATTATTTTTTAACAAGGCAACAATCAAAAAGCGTAATGTCGTGCTCTAACCAACTGAGCTACTTTTCCTATATCAGTTTTGTGTTTTATGATGGAAAAGACGGGACTCGAACCCGTGACCCCGTCGTGATGAGCGAAGTAACACTATTCTACGGCACTTGTATTTTTATTTTGAAGAGATAAGGTAAAAGACGAAAAAGGTATTTATGCTCTTTTCAGAGCGCCGCTCTGCGAAAGACTTGCGTCTTCTTTCGAAAACTTTTGCCCAGTTGGTTTTCAACCCAACCTCACTAATTCGGTCACCCGAATTTTGCTACCTTAGGACCGTTATAGTTACGAAGTAACCTTTCTCTACGACACTTATTTGTGATTTTATTAAAGAGGCAACAGACGAGAAAACTCTTTATATAAACCATTTTCAGATTTATTCTGGAGTCGAACCAACATCATAAGATTAACCGAAGTAAGTTTTCTCTAACGACACTCTTTTATTGTTCAAATCAAGGTAATAATTATGGAATCTTCCGTGCATTTGCTCTACCCTCTGAGCTACTTCTCCTTTCGAGAAAAAACAGGAATCGAACCTGCGACCCAATGTTTATTCAATCTCGAAGTATGATTCTAAAACGACACTTGACTTTTGTTTTTAGATAATGATTTTAAAATCGAGCAATTTCTAAAAAGAGATTATGTTTCAATGTAAAGTAGAAGTAACTCTTTTTTACGGCATCCGATTATTTTAAAGTAAGGTAAAAAATCAAACAGAGACTTTGTATACGGCACGCTGCCAATTACGTCATTCCAAATGTTCGGAAACAGGACTCGAACCTGTATAACCGCTCCTTAACGAAGAAACTCTGTTTTACGACACTTACTTTTTTAAGTCTTTCCATTGGGTTTTTCTGTATTTTTTCCAATTTCTCTGAAACTTAATTTCTTTTGAATTAATAGTTTCAATGCCATGTGGAAAACACCAGGAGCATCCCATTTCATCTCCGTATAAAATTCTGGAAATCTGGACATTTGAAATTTTCTTCGGAAAATCAATTAACCCTTGTTCATTGATTCCGAAAGCTCGTCTTAATGACTTTAATTTTTTCATAAGTATTGAGTATTAACCTCAATACAGTGTTCCTTTAAGACATTTTTTATAGTAGTTCATGGTTATTGTTTTTTGTTGAAGCAAAATTATCACTTCAGTGCGCATTCTTTTTACGCAGTTGAAATTTATTTTAAAAACCAAGTAACAAATTATAAGAGCTTTGAATGTTGTTCAAATTGGAAGTTTGACGATGAAACTCTTATGATAACGACATTGGTTAGTTTAAACCGAGCAATACATCGAAAAGACTCTTGTTCAAGTGGAAATCGAAGAAATTCTTTTCTTACGGCATCGGTTGTTTTTATTTTGTTCGTTTTGCCTTGAAGCAAAAGAACCAAAAGTTCAAGACTTGGAAACTCGGGCTAAAAATTTTAAAAACTTCCTAAAATCTCCAAACTCACGCCTAGCTTTTTCCAACGCTTGTTCAAACAGTGGATATTTTTTAACGGATTTTTTTCAAATTTTCTTAACGCCTTAATTTCCTAGGTCGTTTTTACTACTATTCTTTTAGATCATCGCGAGCAGCGAAGTGACGAAACATCTTTAAAACAATAAATTAATTTTATTATTTAAGTCTGGAAACATTTTTCTTGCTAACTTTATTATTTCCTGGTGGTTATACTTCAACTTTTCTTGCTCTAAAATCTTAATTAAAAAATTTTGAAGAATATCAAGAATTTGTAAAAATTCAATTATCATCTCTCCTGTCTTCTCACCATTAAATTGAATGATAGTATTGTAATATAGTTCAATGTTATCACTAATATGTCCACATATATTATTTCTGATAACACTCATTTCGTTATCATACCGATGCTTATTTTTAAAAGCCTTTATCAAATTATTTATATTCTTAAATTCTTCATTCAAAAATATAGATGAGCTTATAGAGATTTCATTAAGAAATTTTCTATGCTTATTATATGTTTTAAATACCTCAAATATTGTCAAATAAGCACTCTTAATACTATATATTTTCTCCCAATTATTTGGGGCATTATATAATATTTTACTTGCAACAGCTAAATCAAGATCAGAAATAGCAATCAATGAAGCAATATCATTTATTTTTCTAACAATATCAAGTCCATCAAAATTAATTTCATAATTAATTTTACTTAATCTTACTTTGATCTCACCAGCTATAATATTTGATTTTTGAACCTTATCTAAAAGATTTGTAAAAACTTGAATTGACTGATTTGCCGAATCATTAAAACTTCTATTCATAATCCCAAATTAATGGTTATTAGTTATTTTTTTTTAAGCAGTGCCTTTTACAGCACTACTTTTTTAATCATTTCCACGGCAGATTTTCGGTCTTCCAAAGCATTCAATACGTCAAAAATTTTGTCGGACCAACCTGCAATAAGGTATACATCATTTTTTCTGACATCTAACGGTTGTTTTCCGTAACCCGCCAAGTCAAAAATATATAATTTTGCATTTGGATTGATGTTTTTATATCGATTCCATGAATCTTCAAAAGAATTTCGGGTTCCGTTGCTGTTCCACAGTTGTGTATCGGTAAACAACATTACTTTATCCACTTTTTCACGTCTGTTAAGCAAATCTTCAATTACCAAATAACCGTTTGTGGAATACCCCACCTCACCTTCTCTTTTGTAGAAAGCATCTACGTTGGTCAAAATACCGCTCTTTGGCATCGGAACTCTTTTCCAGGTGTCACCGAACATACCTGTAATCACATTTTTACATTGTGACTGCAGCATCATCGACATCAGTAAACCGATATCATACAACAACACTTTAGATTTCGGAGAAACAGGTTGTTGCATCGAACCGGATACGTCTGCCGCGATCACAACCGAAGTATCAAAACCAAAACCTTTGATGTTTTTAGCACTGATCATCACCGCATTTTCCAATGCTTCCATGATGGATGAGGTATATTTTGAATCTATATTTTTCAATTCTCTGTACGCCGCCAAAAATCTGAATGGCAATTGCTTTGAATTTCTCACCGCTTTTTCATCCGACAGATAGTTACACACTTTGTACATCGCATCTGATGAAACGTTGGCTTCCAGGATATTTCTAAGGTTTCTCAATGTTGCCATATAACCCAGCTTGTTGCTGAAAATCAGTTCTTCCCATTTGTTTTTGAAAGCTGATTTTCTTTCTGCTTCATCCGCAAATTTTGTCTGACCCAACACTGAAAGTTCTACTTCCCAAGTGTACGGAGTTTCTAACGAATCCTTGACGATCTTGTTGAAAATAGCCTGTTGATTTTCATCTTTTGCCTTCGGGTGAACCAAAAACAAGGCATCTTTCAAGGTTACTTCTGCTTTTCTGTTGTATTTTGCGAACTGGTATTCATCAAATTTATTGAATGATTTTACCAAACCTTTCTGAATTTGTTTTGAAAGTTTGTTCAATTTTTTCAAATCTGTTCTTTCGTTTGCCAATTGGTAATATGCCAATAATTCCGTGATTTCATCCGCTCTTTGGATCACTCCTTCAACAGTTCTGCTTACCAAGTCTGTACCCGAAGTCTGTTTTGCCAATTCGGTCGTCAAAACCAATGGAATTGAACGCAAGTGCATATCTTTTCTCGCATAAACCGCCAATTTTGCAACGAATTCCGGATCGTTTTTCAGAATCAGAGACTGGATTCTGACCAATCTGTCATTTCCCTTTTCATAGGTAGCGTTTGATAATCCTGTTGTAACAACAGCACTATATAATTCTTCTGCAGGTGTCATTGTGTAAGCCTTTGCACCTTCGTAGTTTGTGACTACTTTATTCTCTTTTCTTAAAAAATTAAATTTCATGGTTACTGTTTTTAGTTAAACATTTTTGGAGGATTATCACCTCCTCTCTGATTTCTGATGCAAAGTAAGGAAGGTTTTGCGCAATGTTTTTGCGTAGTGAAAATTTTTGTAAAAAAGTTTTTATTTTTTTGTTGGAAAATCGCAAAGGCACTAAGTTTTTCTTAATTTAAACAGCTTTTAAGGCGCGAGGATTTTTATCTGTGATAAAATTTTGTAGTGTTATTGAGTGGAAAATAATGACGAAGCAATTTCAAAATAAAAATCGATAAAATTTGTCATTCCGGAGGAATCTAAGTAAAGTATTAACAAAAAAATTTATAATAATTTAGATTCCACGCTCCTTCGTTTCGCTCTGAATGACAAACGAACTGCTTAGCCAACAATAAGCAACTATCAACCAGCAACCAAATACAATCTACCTATCATTCATTTTAAATAAAGGAATTGGAAGTATAAAGTTTTTGAATCAATTCTCGAAGGTGTTGGAAAACCTGAATTGGGTGTACTTTCTTATGAAGAAATGTTTCTTCCGGGATGAATTTCAGGAATTCAATTTCATTAGCATCCAAGGTTTGGATATCGAAAAAAATAACGTTCACCATATGGGTCATCATAAAATTAGTGGCTTCCCTGGTGTCGTCAAAAGTAGCCAGCAGCTTTAAGCTTTTGGTTTTACCAATAAGTTTTTTAATTGCATTTCTTGCCACAGGTTCTTCATTTACAATAATACAGTTCATCATAATTTCTAAAGTTATTAATTGGATGAATAGCTTAGATTAAAGCTCAAAAGTCAAGTTGATGCAATATGTTTCAGGATTATTTTCAATTATTAAAGAATGGGAAGAAGGAAAAAGCAGATCCAGCCTGCGTTTGATATTGGCAAGCCCTAAACCTCCGGAATCTGTATGTACAGCTTTTGTATCAGGCTTTGAATTGATACATTTGAAGTGAAGCTCATTATTTTTAACCTCAAAAAACAGATTAACATAAGACGGTTTTGAGGAGTCATTATTATGTTTCACAGCATTTTCTACAAATGAAATAAAGAGTAGTGGAGGAATCTGAACGCCGCTTAAATTCCCTTCCTTGGAAATGAGGAAATCAAAATTATCACGCCTTACCTGTTCCAGATTCAGAAAATCTTCAAGAAAATGAATATCCGAAGTCAGAAAAACAAATTCCCTGGAGCTGTCATACAGCTGATAACGAAGAAGATCGCTGAGCTTCATCAATACCTGCGATGCCTTTTCCGGATCTTTTTTGGTAAGAACATTCGCATTGTTGAGCATATTAAAAAGAAAGTGCGGATTGATCTGGTTTTTAAGCTGATCAAGCTCAGTTGTAATTTTCGATTTTTCCAATGCATAAATAACCTGCTTATCAACCACCCATTTTTGAAAAAACTTTATTGATGCCGAAGCGGAAACAAGGATCAGAACAAGTGCTACAAAAAGAGGAATATTCAGTCCGTCTGCCCCGGAATCAGACAAAGAAGTCCCGGCAAAAACAGAAATTGCAACAATTCCCAAAATTGACAGAATATATAAGACATATTTGTTATTAAACAAAAGTTTCGGTACCAGCACATACATATTGATATAAAACAAAAGCAGTACAAAAAGTAAGACCAGAGTAGGCTCAGTGATCTCAGAGGTGCTGTTGTACAGAACCGTACTGATCATAAAAACGAGCAGCAAATGTCTGAAAATTCTGTATCTGGAAGAAATCAGAAATTGGATTGCCCAGGATTCGTTTGCAAATTGTTTATCTAAAGCTTTATTCATTTCTCCATAATAATAAAACAAATGTATAACGTAAAAATATATCTGAATGGTAATTTTATACAAAAACAGATGATTTATAGACCAAATTAAAAATGGCTGGTTTCTTCCCGCTGTCTCATAAAATAAGTCAACTTTATTTTAGTAGTAATCAAACATACTTTTATCTATTAGTTTTTTTGTTTGGTATAATTCATTGAAAGACGGCCTTTTAAAACCATAGTTTCGCTCTGAAATAGTAGTAATTATTTAAAATTTAAACGATGAAATACAAAATCCAGAGCACCCTGCTTTTTTTCCTTGCTTTTTCATTAAAGACATATTCTCAGGAAAAGGGAAATGATCAGGTAAAGCAGAAATTCACCTTAAGCGGAACCGTTGCCAACAGCCTTAATAATGAAACACTGATCGGTGCCAATATTACCATTCCTGAAATCAATACAACGATTACCACCAATTCGTACGGGTTTTACTCCATCACTTTACCAAAAGGAGATTACACCATTATCATCAGCAATACAGGCTTTGATAATATTGAAGAAAAAATATCGCTTTCGGAAAGCATAAAGAGAAATTTCGTTATGTCTGAAAAAAGCAAAGCCATTGAAGAGGTTGTCATAAAAGCAAACAGTACCAAGGCAAACATTCAGAAACCTGAGATGAGCGTAAAC
This sequence comes from Chryseobacterium geocarposphaerae, assembly GCF_002797535.1. Lineage (NCBI taxonomy): Bacteria > Pseudomonadati > Bacteroidota > Flavobacteriia > Flavobacteriales > Weeksellaceae > Chryseobacterium > Chryseobacterium geocarposphaerae. The sequence continues at coordinate 160,466 of NZ_PGFD01000004.1, read as the reverse complement.
AAGCTATCTATTGCGACCATAAAAAAAATGCCCGCGGTAATGGGAGAGGTAGATGTATTGAAATCCATTTTACAGCTTCCCGGCGTTTCGAATGCACAGGAGGGTTCATCCGGATTTAACGTAAGAGGAGGCTCTGTAGACGGAAATCTGGTTTTACTCGATGAAGCTATTGTTTACAATACTTCACATTTATTCGGATTTTTTTCTGTTTTTAATTCTGATGTCATTAAAGATTTAAAATTGTATAAAGGAGGAATTCCTGCCAATTTCGGGGGCCGTATTTTTTCCGTTCTGGATATTTACCAAAAAGAAGGAAATAATAAAGAATATCATGCAAGCGGCGGAATTGGAGCCATCTCCAGCAGATTACTGGTTGAAGGCCCGCTTGTAAAAGAAAAAAGCTCGTTTGTGGTAGCCGGCCGCGCTTCCTACGCACATCTCATTATGAAGCTTGCCAATGAACCAAACTCTGCCTATTTCTATGATTTGAACGCCAAATTAAACTATAAGCTGAATGATAAAAACAATCTTTTCCTGTCCGGATATTTGGGGAATGACAATATGAATTTCAATGACGGGTTTATCAACACCTACGGAAATTCTATTCTGAATGTAAGATGGAATCATATTTTTTCTGATAAGTTATTTTCCAATGCCTCAATGATTTACAGTGATTATAATTATGGATTGAAGCTGAAATTTGTGGGCATCGACTGGAAATCGGATATCAAAAATTACAACTTTAAGTATGATTTTAAACATTATTTGTCTAATAAACTCAATCTGAGCTATGGTCTTAATTCCATTTATTATCAATTTAATCCCGGAACGATAAAGCCATTTGGCGAAACTTCGAGCATTAATCCGGATCAGATCGCAAAAAAGTATGCTTTTGAAAACGCTTTATACATCAGTGCAGAACAAAAAATCTCCGAGAAGCTTGCCATTAATTATGGTCTTAGATACAGTTATTTTCAAAGGCTCGGAAAGGAGACCATAAGTACATATGAAAGTAATCAACCTGTGGTCTTTAATCCGGAATTACAGATTTACGAAGAAGCAAAACCTACAGGAACAGTCACTTATGAAAAAAACAAGAAAATCATTGATTTCGGAAATCTTGAGCCCCGCTTTTCCGCCGCCTACTCTTTCAATGAGAATCAATCTTTGAAAGCCAGTTATAACCGCATGAGCCAGTATGTACATCTTATTTCCAATACGGCTTCCGTTTCCCCGCTTGATATCTGGGCACCGAGTGATCAGTATCTGAAGCCTGAAATTCTGGATCAGGTGGCATTGGGTTATTTTCAAAACTTTAAAAACGGAAAATATTCTTTGGAAGTGGAAACTTTTTATAAAAAAATAAAAAATAAGGCAGACTATATAGACGGAGCCGAACTTATTGCCAACAAAGCTATTGAGAGAGTTCTTCTGAACGGCGAAGGAAGAGCGTACGGGCTGGAAATCATGGCTAAAAAAAATACCGGAAAATTAACAGGCTGGTTGTCTTATACCCTTTCCAGGGCAGAACAAAGAACTCCGGGAAGAAATGCAAACGAACCCGGAATCAATAACGGAGAATGGTATCGTGCCAATTATGATAAAATGCACAACTTTTCCATTACGGCAGCGTATCAGTTCAGTAAAAAATGGTCGTTTGGCGGAATTTTCACTTTTCAGTCCGGAAAAGCGGCTACATTTCCCAACGGAAAGTATCACTATCAGGGTGTTACCATTGCCAGCTACTGTTTAAGAAACGAAAACTCACTTTCAGCTTATCACCATTTGGATCTGTCTGCAACGTATACTCCAAAGCCGGATAAAGCCAAGAGATGGAAAAGCGAATGGGTTTTCAGCATCTACAATGTTTATGGAAGAAATAATGCTGCAGCTTTCACTTTCGGGCAGAATACAGACACCGGGGCCAGTGAAGTGAGAAGGATGTCCATTTTCGGGATTATTCCGAGTGTGACTTATAATTTCAAATTTTAATTTAAAGAAAATATAACATGAAAATATTTAAAAAATTTCTAATCATCATGGCCGGTTTTACCCTCATCTCATGTGAAAAAGTAATTGAAGTGGATCTGGAAACAGCAGAACCAAAGCTCGTGATTGATGCTTCCATCGATTGGGTAAAAAACACTTCAGGAAATGTCCAAAAAATTAAATTATCTACTACAACAGCTTATTACAGCAATGAATTCCCCCCGGTTTCCGGAGCCAGCGTTACGGTGAATAATTCATCCAATACTGTTTTTAATTTCATCGAAAATCCGGGAACGGGAGAATATATCTGCAACAACTTCCAGCCTGTAATTGGTGAAACTTATACGTTAAAGATTGTTGTAAATGGCGAAACCTACAGCGCTACGGAAAAGCTGATCAACGTTCCGAATATTGAAAATAATATCGAACAAAATAACGAAGGAGGAATAGCCGGAGATGAAGTCGAGATCATTTATTATTATCATGATGACGGAGCACAGGAAAATTATTATCTGAACCGAGTAACCATCCCTGAAATAGCATTTCCTCAATACCGTGTGGAAAACGATGAAAACAACCAGGGAAACCTTACCCCGATATTTTTTTCAAACAAAGACCTGAAAGCCGGAGATGCCGTAGATATCAAACTCTATGGAATATCCAAAAGATATTACGATTATTTCAAAAAAATACTTTCTGCATCTGGTAATAACGACAATCCGTTTTCTACCATACCGACGGCTGTACGCGGAAATATCATTAACCAGAGCAATAGCAATAATTTTCCTTTCGGATATTTCAGACTATCTGAGGTGGCTGTTAAAAATTACACGATTCAATAACATTTAAATTAAATAAAACTCCCTTTTTCGTAAGGGAGTTTTTGTTATAGATTGTACTGCTCAATTGTTGCATTACTGCTGCAGACACCAATGTAAAATTTTCGCAATATTCTTAGCGTCATCCACACCTCTGTGATGTGTACCTTCAAGCTTGAGATTCAGTTCACCCAATGCTCTTGCCATCCCGACACTTTTGCGAACCGTCGGATGCAATTCTCCGAATAAGGTTTTCACGTTAATATGGTCTTCACTCAAAGGATAATCGACATTGAATCTTCTTGCCTGATTTTGAAGCATGTTCAGATCGTAGTTTCCATAACTTGCCCAGGTCAGGTCTTCAGAATCGTATTCCGCTCTCAGAATATCTAACGCATCTTCCAGCAAAATCCCCTCATCATCAAGCATTTTCTGGGTAATGGAAGTCAGTTCCGTACAAAACGGACTCACTTTTGAAAATTGAGGTTTTACTAAAATCCCCTCATTTTGGGAAATCTTACCGGTTTTTGCATTCATAATACAAACTCCGATTTCAATAATTTCGCTTTCCTGACCTCTCGGCGGCCGGTCGTTCCAACACGTGGCTTCGAGGTCTATAATTAATATATTGTCTGTTGTTTTCACTTTTTTAATTATTTATTGTTAAAAATTTACCGTAAAATTTCTTTTAAAATCTTTGCGGCATTATAAGCATCATCTGCTCCACTGTGATGATTGCCTTCAAAATTCATATTCAGAAACTTTAAAGCTCTTTTCAGCCCCATCATTTTATGAAGTCCGTTATAATTTTTAAACTGATGCATCACGTTGATATAATTTTCTGAAAAAGGATTTTCAATACCCAGATAATCACACTGCTCCATGATCTGTTCCTGATCAAAACTTCCGAAACCAGCCCAGGTAAGCTGAGAAGAATGGTATTCATTCTTTATTTTCTCACAGGCTTCTTCGAAATAGATTCCTTTTTCTTCGATAAGTTGTGGAGTAATCCCGGTAAGGTCTGTACAAAATCTACTGATCCTAGATCTTTCGGGAATTACGTAAATGCTCTGTTTCTTGGAAATTGCTTTTGTTGTTCTGTTTAATTCGCAAATTCCTATTTCTATGATATCGACTTTTTGCCCAATAGGAATTCTGTCGTTTTCCCAACATGTGGCTTCGAGATCGATGATTATTATTTCATTAGTTGTTTTCATTTTGATTAATTTAATTCTACTTGTTTTCACTCATTACATTGGGTTCTTTTTGGTTGAAGGAGAATTAGGAAGAAGTTCTTTGAAGAAGAATTGACGTTGCTGCTAAAGCTTTGCAAAGGTAAAACCAACAGTACGCATTCTATTTACACAGTAAAAATAATTTTCAAAACTTCTGTAATTTTTATTTTAATTCCATGCCAAAACTGTCATTCTGAATGGAACAAAGTGGAATGAAGAATCTCTAATACATAACGCAGAGATTCTTCCTTCGTCAGAATGACAAACTTTCTACACATTAAATCAAGAAATTTATGGTTCAATTTAACATGTAAAAAAGTTTCGATAATAATTACCGAAACTATACTTTTACTGTCATTAATTCTTCTTTTACCATATCAATGACTAAAGAATTCAACTTTTTGTTGATCCTTTTATGTTCTTCTTTTTCAATGGTTGTGAAAACCTCAGGAAAATCTTTTTCAAAATCCTCTAAAATATCCTGTGCAAAAAGACCGATCACTTTACCAATCATTTTGGGTTCAAATTCGCCAATCTTGCTGACAACATTATTCAACCTGTTTACAGTTGCATATTTTTGGATTTCTTCCCAAATATTTTGAGCTTTTTCGCTAAAGCTGATTTGTTTTTGAGCTGATTTATTCTGTTTTCTTACTACTTTAGATTTTTCAACCCATTTTTCATTTTTATTTTTCAAAATGACTCTTGAGCCATTTCCAAAATATCTGGTTTTCAAAGTTTTCACGATGGTTCCTTCGCACATATTGTTCTCGAGTTCCGGTAATCCCAACCAATCCGGAATTTTAGAATCGAAAACATTCGGAAACTTCAAAGCCTCTTCTAAAGTTCCCTGAAATAGAATCTTTGCATAGAAAAACCCGGTTTCCTCAAAAATTTGATTCACTAAATCCGTATCCAAATAAGTAGTTCCGTTCAATTTGATGTCGAATGCGTAAAACTCGTTGTAAGGTGCATATTCAATACCTTTCTGCACCTTCACTGCATCTTTTACAGCTTCGACTTCTTTGTGTTTGTAACCGCCACCGAATAATTCACCGTAAATTACTACAGTTTCAACATCGGGATACGTTGTTTTCACTCTTCCGAAAACTTCTATTACTTTTTTTCTGTAACGTTCTAAAATCTGATGTGCATTGAAGAACTTTTCATCTTTTTCAATGAAAGCGGTCCTTTTTCCGATTTTAATTTCCTTTCCGTCGGTAAAGAAAGAGAAATTTGCCCCGTGAACCTTCTCCTGCACGATGAAAACCTCATCCCCAAACCCTTGCATCTTAATCTGATCGATCACGCGAGTCTGGTAAGCATTTTCTATAGAGTTATATGTTTTGAAAATCATTTTTTAAATTTTTAAATTGTTTTTACTTAAAACCTCACAGGTTTTGAAAACCTGTGAGGTTTCACCACTGTTTGAAAAAAGACAATCCAAGTATTCAAATCACTTCTAATTCATTATTTGTCATCTGAGTAAGATGTCTTTGAGCATGGAGTGAAAGGAAATAAATGTATTCGTACACATTGATTTTCCCGAGTTCATTTACCGTCATGGTTGTTTTGCAGAGAAGACCTTCACCATTTTTCATCAAGTCTAAATAATTTAAACACTGATGATATTGTTGAGAGATTAAACTTCTGATTTCAGTTAAATTCAATTCTCCTTTCGGCTCCATATGCTCCGGTCTTATCCATTCGAAAGCACCATACTTACCCACTTTTTCAAACTTATCCTGACTGAAACTGTAATTTTCTATTTCAAGATTTAAATCAAGATCGAGATAATTACGCATTGCTTTTTTTGAACCTTTTTCGATTAAAATCAACAAATAAAAGTTCGTGAGATAAATATGTTCTAAAATCTGTCGAATCGTCCAGCCTCCGTTTGAAGGCTGAAAATTCAATATTTCATTATCTTTATCAAACCATCTGTTGACCTCATCAAAACTGAGTTTCAAATGCGTTTTTATATCCTTCATTAATCTAAAAATGTCCATTACAAATTTTTAAAGTTTTTTAAAAGACTTTCAATATTTTCCTTTCCAACAGGATTCATGGAATGACAGTAAAATTCTGGAAGCTCCAGATAATAATCCATACAATATTCTACCAGCCATTTGGCACAGTCGTATCCTGTTTTCTCAACAAATTCCTGAGAATCCTGTTTCAGATAATGTTCATCAGCCAGATCATGATCAAAAGAGATCATCTCCGGAAGTCCTTTTTCCAAAATCCTGTTGACAAACTGCTCGTAATTCCGAACAATATGCCAGTCGTTTCTGAGGAAAATGTCCTGTTGGGTATAATGATACGCTTCAATCGGGTATCTTATATCATCCAGAAACAATAATCTTTTTGTCATTTTCATTGTTTTATTTTCTAATTTGAAAAGTAGATATTCAAAGCTTTGATAATACTTTTCACATTCGTATTCGGATAAAATCCGGAGCTGTTAATACAATTGATTTCAACAATTTTCCAGCCTTCATCTGTTAAACAAATATCCATTACAAAAGCTTCTTCAAGATTGAACAATTGAATCATTTCATTAGCGAAACTCAATCCGCCTTCCGAAACTTTTTCTTCGAAAGGAGTATTATCATTGAATTTATAATATCCTGCATCGATTATTTGTCCGCCAACAATCCAAATTCTTGCTTCTTTTATTGTCCGTTTTGCTTCGGAAATCTGAACCAAAGAATCTTCTGTAATTCTGTTGGATTGATTTTCCAATGCTTCAAAAACAAAGTCTTTCCATTCCGCTTCATTGAAAACTTTTCCTGTAAAAATTTTCGCTTCATTGTAAGGTTTAATGAATTTAAGCTCATCTTTTTTCCAAATCAGTTCTTCAGAAATTTTGTGAACGGAAACTTTGTGATTCAAAAGGTTTTCGCCATAATATTGAGAATACACTTCATACAAATGATTGCCTTCGTAAAAAGAACCTGGAAACCAATCGATATTTTGTTTTGCCAATCTAGCAATCGTTACCGAACCATATACGAAAACATCTTTTCTGTCTGTTTCAAAATCGATTTTCTCTGCAGTTGGAGGAATATTAATTACGCTATAATCAATATTTAATTCTTCCAAAGCATCGAAAATTTTATAATGATCGGGATCTAAATATACATTAGCCTGAATTAAAAAATACATGGTTATTAGTTTTAAGGTTATTACTTTTTTGGATGGAAGTTAGAAGCTGGAGGATGGAAGCAATCGAAGCATTTTAAACTTCCTGCATCCATCATCCCACTTCCAGCTATTTTACACCATCATATCAGCACAATTTGAACTTGCGAATGCATAAGGTTTTGCTTTAAACACATATCCCATTCCCAGAATGTAACCCATTGCATCTCTCAAAGCAACATTGGATTTGAAATCCGGATCAGTGTTTATGTCTGCGTGTACCTCCATTTCCACATCATAAGTTTCCAGAATAGAGCAAATTGCATAAGCGATTTCTACGGATTTGTTCACCTCGTTCAGCATACGCTCTTTGATACTGATACTCTGTATTTCTCTTTCTTTTCTGATAAAGGTAAACGCTCCTTTTCCCTCACGAATAAAGACAACTGCCGTAGCATAATTAATGGCATCCCCATAAACGTGAGAGTCTGAACCCACACATACTTTCAGTCGATGTCCATTGGCCTGTTCGCGGATGATGGCTTCTTCTACCAACTGTGTGATAGACTGTTGGAAAATTTTTCCGGTCATGTTCTGCCATGTTTGTTGTTGCGTTTCCATTTTTTCTACATGTTTTGTCTTTGTTTAAATATTTGTTTTAACGCAAAGTGCGCTAAGTTTTTTTACTACTATCCGTTTTTAAGTTCGCAAAGGCGTTTCACTCAGCTAAGAACACAGAGTTTCTCTTAATGCGAAATTTGTTGATTCATCAGGACTCGAACCTGAACAACAAGAGTCAAAGTCTTGTGTGCTGACCAATTACACTATGAATCAGTTTTTTTAGTTATAAGTTATTAATTATGAGTTTTGAGTTATTACTCATTGTACATTATTGATTATCCATATTTCGTGGAACAGACAGGAATCGAACCTGTACCTTTAGTTTTTCAGACTAATGTGCAGACCTGCTACACCACTCTTCCAAATTTTATAGGTAATGAGTAATTAGTAATATTTTGGCGCGTAATTTATTTAATCATTACACATTACTCATTACTCATATTTTGTACCTCTCCCCAGATTCGAACCGGGACTTTACGGGGTTTAAAGCCGTTTTCTCTGCCAATTGGAATAGAGAGGCAATTGTTGTACGGAAAGAGGGATTCGAACCCCCAAAGCCTTGAGCCTAAATCAAGTGTGTCTACCATTTCCACCATTCCCGCAGATTGATGAGCTATTAGTAATGGGTAATTAGTAATATTTTAAATTTTACTATTTCACAATTCAGCATTGTCAGGATTACTTATTACCCATTGCTCATTACTTATATGTAGGTCTGAGAAGGCTTGTCTGATTATAAACTATGCCTGTAATGTTTTTGTAAAGATCTTCTGCGCTTGACAAAACCTCCTCTTTCCCTTTTAATCTGTACTCTATAAGGGAATCGAACCCTTGTTTTCTGCTCGAAAGACAGACGTCCTGAACCGTTAGACGAATAGAGCGTTATTTTTGTGAATTCTGAATTGTCAATTTGCTTTGCAGTCAATTTTAAAATTGACAATTGAATTATTCACCATTCACCTTCTTTGACCACTGACCAGGAGTCGAACCTGAACAACAAGAGTACATTTCCTGCATGCTGCCATTACATTATCAGTGGTGTTGGTGTAAGTAATAGGATTCGAACCTATTCAGCAATGAAGCAACAGATTTACAGTCTGCCCCGGCTCTCCAACTCCGGCGCACTTCCCTTTCATGAGCAATAAGTAGTTGATAATGAATAATATTCATACTAATCTTTCCAATTTCTAATTTTTTGAAGAAAAACAAAGCCTGTCTTTAATTTTTAGTTTGATATAAGAACTTCTTCGCTCGACAAACTTTTTTTTTTCTTCGGAACTCATCTCATTTTAGTTATTTGAGATGGTTATGGGAGTCAAACCCACTCAGCTTACGCAACGGTTTTGCAGACCGCCCCGACTCTTCCACTTCGGCGAACCATCGTTTTTGCAACTAGTTGCTGGTTGACAGTTGATAGTTGATAGTTTTTGGATAATATTTTATCTCTAAATTCTAAATTCTACTAAAAAAACAAAGCCTGTCTTAATTTTTGTTTGATATAAGAACTTCTGCGCTTTGACAAACTTTATTTTACCTAAAAATTTATATTATGTTTAAAACTTTTCATCATCCATCTTCAATCTTCCAGCCTCAAGTGAGTTAAGAAAAAGTTTGCCTATATTATATCGTGTTTTTGGCGTAAAGATCTTCTGCTCCCGACAAACCTTTTCTTTTCTCTTTTGAAACAATTAACTTACTGTGAATAGTGAATGGTCAATTCGCTTCGCTGGTCAATTTTTAAACTCCCTTGTGAAACAAAATTCACTATTGACTATTCACTTTTATGGTCTGGAAAGCAAGATTCGAACTTGCGACCTCCCGCGTCCAAGACGGGTAAACAACCACCGTTATCTTTCCAGTTTTGCAGATTCACTTTCAATTCTTTTCCGAGAGACAGTCGGATCCGAAATTTTCCGTGAATCTTTGCGGTCTATGCGAGAATCGAACTCGCAGTGCCTGAGCGACAGTCAGGCAGGTTAGCCATTACCTCAATAGACCTTTTGTGATTCCGACAGGACTCGAACCTGTAACCCTGGGTTTAGAAAACCCATGCTCTATCCAATTGAGCCACGGAACCTTTTACGTGAATGGTGAATTGTCAATCCGCTTCGCTGGTCAATTTTTAAACTCACTTGTGAAGCAAAATTCACTATTAACCATTCACATTTTGTAATCCCAGAAGGACTCGAACCTTCACCCTTCGACGTATCAGGTCGATGCTCCAACCAATTGAGCTATGAGATTGTTTTTTTATTTGTGAATGGTCAAGTGGCAATTTGCTTTGCTTGCCAATTTTAAATTCACTTGTGAAACAAAGTTCACCATTGACCATTCACATTTTGGGTATCTCCGGGGATCGAACCCTGTTCTTCGGTTCCACAGACCGACGCTTTACCAAATAAGCTAGAGAAACCATAAAAAAAGCGCCTCTTTTCAGGAGGCGCTTTATATTTTTAGACGTGTCAGTTCGTTAGCTGACCCATGTATATAAGCACCTTTTCTCTACAAATTCACTATCAAGAAGAATAATACAAGCATACCCCTGCCCCATCGGTTCTACACCGCGTTGTCTTGAAGATAAATTAGATATGTTATGTAATTGTTTCATTTTATTATTCTTGTTTTAAAAGTTTTTTTGAAAGGCTTGAAAACTTATTGCTTTCAATTTTCGGTTGCAAAGTAAATATGTTTTTTTTTAACTCGCAAATTTATTTTTCATTTAAACAATTGAAAATCAGTTAAATACAATTAAAATTTAGAATAGAGAATCTCTGTCCGCAATGGTTTGCAGATACCTCGAATACCTAAATGACTGTCTCTCATCGGGTTATTGATCACGCTTTATTTTCTTATTAATTGTTCATTTTTGTTTAAATAATTTTCACTTTTATGGTTATTTTTTTTCATTCTAAATAATTTCTGCTCTAAAAACACAAAAAACGCCTCGATAATCGAGGCGTTTCTGCAGTATTTTGATCAAACTTTTACGGGTTTACAGTAAATAATTTTCAAAGCAAGCACATTTCGCCTCATTCAATATCATCCATTCATATCCAAACGATCCCTTTAGTACAGGGCGATCGCATAGATTTAAACTGATATGTGCTCTTTGTATTGTCATAATTTTTCTGGGGCAAAGATAAATCTTTTTCTTTATTAGTTTGTAATTTTCACAGTTAAGGGTAATAAAATCAAATGTATTTAAGACACTGATCTTTAATTTTAAATCAGTTTCTAAACATTTTATTCCTTCCCATTTTATACCTCGAAATGTCTTTTAAAATTATCTCATCATCAGGATTGAAATATTTCAGCTCATTGACGATTTCGGAACGGTTGGCTACCTTCTCTGCGATAATTTCATAGGCAATATTTCTTGTTGTGAACTGAAGTTTCGGATCTTTTTTAAACTCATACTTCATCGCTTCAAGATAAGTGATCTTCTTATATTCAGGCGTCTTTTGATATAAATCCTGAATTTCCGTCTCCAATTTTTTAACATCATGAATATTCGCAAAATAATTATTCAGACAATTGAATGCATCATGATCTTCTTCCCAACCTTTCAACAGAATTTTTTGGGCTTCATCCGGCATCTCCATTTTTTTACGGTAAATCAACGAACCTTTTACCATCTGATTATTGTTCACATAATCATCCACAACCATTTGATAATAGGTATTTGCATTTTTAATATCGTTAATTTCACGATACAGATCCCCTACTTTTTCTTTCTGCTCAAGCTCTTTGTATAAATCGATTGCCTTTTTGTATTGCCTAGCTTTTTCGTAACAGTTTGCTGCTTCAGATTTATTTTTTAATTTTTTTAAATAGATCACGGCTGCTTCGTTGTAAAATTCACCATCTTCCAACGTTTTTGCACCACGATAATTATCCCGAAGAAGATTTATATATACTTTTGCGGCTCGTTTATAATCTTTTTCGTCAATGTATTTTTGAGCCAATTCTTCATATTTATTTCTTATTTTATCAAAAAGTGAAGTTTCAACGTAAAAATTTCCGCCACCATTTGCAACTCTTCCTGCAGATTGATTTTTTTCCTTTTCTTTCTTTTCCAACTGCAGCAACACAGCGAAAATGATAAAAGCAATGATAGCAAAAATCAGCAAAGTCCCGATTACGCTCCAAAAGCTCTGATGGAATAGCTGCGCCAATATCCCGATAACCTTAATGATTACCAAAATAAAAAAAGCTGCCATAAATTTATTTACAAACTTCTGTCTATTCATCCTTATCAGATTTTAAAATCGTTTTTTCTTCACTGAAAAGTCTGTAAAGAAGAACTATCACGCAAATTATCAAAAGCCATACAAACCAATTGTACCCGAACATTTCGATCAAAGGATAGAAAATATATACCAACATCGCCACCAAAACGATCATCAAAAAAACTTTGATCCCACTCGGAACATTTTCTCCGCCAACATTCAAGGACCTTCTTTTCACAACGAAAGAATATAAGCCAACAGCACCTGTCATAGCAACAATCAGCCAGAAAATTTCGGCAAAAGAAATATCGTGTTTTTCGGTTGGTTTTTCCTTTTCCAGGGTTTCCACTTTCTTTGCCTTATTCGGATCAATAGGTGGTTCCACATAATCTTTGGTTCCGTAAAGTCTGCCTAAAGAATCTTCAATCAGCATTTGCTTTTTTATGATTATTTTTTTTACAATGCCTTCATCTGCAGGTTTTCCTGAGCTTGATTTTTTAATAGAATCAGTAATTTTTTTCTTTATTTTTTCTTCGTTCTGAACTAAATACTTTACGATTTTCTTTCGATAAACCCTTTTTAACGAATCTGTTGCCAATTTAGTCTTATCATTCAGACTAAAAATCTCGTTCTGAATTTTATCAATCGGTCTTCCTCCATTTTTTATATATTCTTCATAGCTCTTTTCATCTTTTCCACTAAAATTCAATGCCTTTATATGTTCATTCATTAAATCCTGTCTCTTTTTTCCATACATCGAATCGATCTTCATATCAATATCCGTAACGCCCGATTGATAAGCAATAACAGGCTTCATCATATTTTCGGCTTCTTTTCTTGTAATTTTCCCGGAGGAAACCGGGGTCTCTTTTGAAAAATCTTCTTTATTAAAATGAACAAAGATTCTTACCAATCCAACAAATAACAAAATTACCCAGAAAATCCAGCTGTAACCGCGTCCCGAAGAACTTCCACCTTCAGTATCTCTACCTTTTCCACCAAGTAATTTCTCAAGCCAGGTTCCTTCTAAAAATTTAAATTTGCTGAATCCATCACCTCGTGAAGTCCCCATGATATCAAGCGGAACACCCAATTCTACGGCTCTGTCAGGATATCTTTCAATATATTTTAAATATTTTTCGATTTCCTTTTTGTTGCCTTTCATTACTTTTTTCATGTCGAAAGGAAGGTTTTTCATCCATTCTTCTTCAGTTTGTGGCTTTTCAAGAGCTTCCAATACCTTTTCATCATCCATTTCTACGGTGTAACTCTGAATTTTCTGAGGAATTTTCACGCCATTTGAAGGCTTTCTCAATTTGGCTTCCGTTGGTTTTGGATTTTGAATTAATGAAATCCAGTCGATCTCTTCATTTAATTTAACCAAGCCAAATTCAGGATGCATAATGAGAAATTCGGTATCGGCATTTTGCCAGTCTTCCGGATTGAGTTTAGGATAAAAAGTAGTGTTTTCAGGAATGAAAAATTTACTATCAATACACTGAAAATAAGAATTTCTTCCAATTTCGTTTGGAGCCAGATTTTCAAAGATCAGGAAACAGCCATACAATACATTCGGTTTGTTGGAAGGAATCGGAAAAGATCGGATCTGGTTTAAATCTATTCCTAATATTTCCATCTCATGAAGCCACGTCAAAGGTGATGGACCTTTTATTAAAAGTCCTTTTTTAGGATAATTATTTTTCGGAAAAGGCTGTATTCTAAGCTCCATATTCCCAAATTTGATCTATAAATCTCCTTAAGTGTTCAGCATACATATCTTCCATTTTTTTCACTTTTAATAAAGTACTTTCCGGCAGATAATATTCTGAACCCCCAAATTCCGTATGTGTTGCCAACGCCAAAAAGCCATATTCCGTTGATGGAATAAAGAATTCAGGGATATTTTTGTTGCTGCTTTTAAAAGTCAGCATTCCGCGGGAATCTGTAATAATTTCGCTCCCATCAGAAAACGAGAACCTGTTTTTGTTCTGATGGGCAAAAATTTCAATCCGATGTCTGTTTCTATACAATGTTAATGAATTATCATACACTTTATTAAATTCATTATTCGAAACCACAAGATTTTTCTCAGAATTAATTCCGATATTACTGAAATTGTTTAAAATTTTAATTCCGCTGGTTTTTAATTTTCCAATTTCTGTCTCAACTTTAGCATAATTTTTTGCGATTTCCGGATCATTTTGAATTTGACCAATTGAAATATTTCCTTCTAAATTAATTTCATAAATAGAATCCCTTTTAGGGAAAAACAGATAAAATTTCTTATCAAAATATACCAGCTTCAATTCTTTAGGAATCGCCATTCCTGTCAAATTCAATTCGGAATATTCTTTAGTATTTAAATTTAATTTAGAAATCAGCTTTTTATCCGGTTGATATTGACACAAAATAAATTGCTGCTGTTTATTTCTCGCCAAAGCAAACTGCCCTCTCGGTTTCACAGAAATACCTTCAAATAAAACTTCACAGCCACGATGGATTTTGTAATGATCATAATAATTTTTATTATAATAATTATCCGTCAAATAAGTCCTCAACAGCTGTTTTTTATTGCTTAAAATAAAAAATTCGCCCTCATATAGAAAAATCGCAATTTTATTAACCGGTGTCGGAAACAAAATCGGATAATTGATGGGAACATCGGTCTTTTTCCAGTTTTTAGATGAATTATCTTCACCTTTTTGTCTACGTTGTGGTGGATTTGCCCACAATTCTTTTAAGGGAAGAAGAATTTTCTGAATATGTTTTCTCGTTCCTTTTTGATGTTTGTAAAAATTCAGTTCGCCATCTGCAGAAGTTGTTACCAAAAATTTTAGTCGATCTCTGTTTTCGTGGATAACTTTCTGCAGTTTTTGATGGGCTAAATTTTCCTGATGCGTAATAAAAAAAACTTCAAGATCTTTTTCACGGTGCTCTTCTTCAAAGAATTTTTCCAATGCATGAGAAACTTCCAGAGCTGAACTCACCTGATTCAGATTTTCGATAACCTGCTCCACTTTATCCAAAGAAATCGGGATATTGGCCTGTCCCAACGCAAAAACTTTACATTCAGAATGCGCCTTTGGATGCTTGATTACCGCAATCGCCGATGCAAAACCCAAAACCTTCGGAGTTCCCCAGTTTTTCAGGGAAGTATCAATAAGGATCACTCTTTCAAAAATATTTTCCTCAGGTGGAATTTCACGCTGAATATACAGGGCTTCGTTATTCGCAACGCGATTCATGAAAACCTCATCTTCATTGGCAAATTCTGACAAAAGCATTCTGTGGAAATCACCTTTATTCGTCATATCAGAAATTCCCCCGATCGGCTGTTCGCCGGGAGAAAGGTGGCGCATCGGGATTTTCAGCCCGCTCCAGATTCTTTTAATTAAACTTCCGACCTGAAATGTTTTTGGTTCTTCAATCAGTTCCTGAATGAAATCTTTGTCGGTTTCAACGGTGGTTTCTTCTTCAATGACTTCGTCTTCTAATTCGGGAATATCAACAGTTCCTCTAATCGCATTAATAATTGATTCTGTTGTAGGAAATTTATGGTGAAGTAAAGCCAAAGTTTTAATATCCCGATTAATAGCAATTGAGGTTAAATCTTTTTTATTCGCTGCTTCAGCAATTATATAAGGTCTTTTTTCAAATATTTTTACAATTAATTCTGAAGCTACGGATGAAACTTTATTATGACAATCTCTAAAAATTGTCTGTAAAAGAATAATTTTATTTTGCCCTTTTTTAAATGAAGCTCCGATATGACTTAAATTCTCTAAAAACTTAATTGCAGAATTAATATCCGAGTCTATTTCTGGCAAAGTATTTTTTTGCCTGTTCAAATAATAAAAAACTCCATCCAGATTTAAATATCCACCCTGAGTAGCATATAAAGCAAGAAGTAATGAACCAAAAGGCGGAAATCCCAAATCTTTTAATTCTTTTAAAACTTCTATCACATAAGGTCTATAAGCAATTGCCCCTACATTCGGAATCGAAATAAGGTTGTTTTCATTGTATCCGGTATCGTCGGGAACATCTTCATCAGTAGTCCATTCCCAAAAATAATTTATATATGATTGAAAATAAGCAATTATATCCATTCTTGTGATTTTTCAGTCAGGCGGAATGAGCTTACAGATAACTTGCGGAGATCTTCTTTATTGATGTTTAAAACACTTCCGTCTTCACTCCATAAAAGCCATTGATCCTTACTTGCATTATATTTTTTTTGCAATAAACAACTCAAATTTTTAAATTCAAAATCAAAACCTGTCGGCAAAAGATGACCGTCTTTCGACCAAAACGTTTTTCCCGGAAAGCTCAACAACGGATTTCCTAAGAATAATGCTTTATCATCAATAATAATCCAATCTATTTTTTCCAGTTTAAATTTTGGCAATGCAATAATCGTATCTTTAATTTCAGGAATTGAGCACAACAAAGCCGCTGCAGGCTGTTCTTCTTCGCTTGGCTTTAATTTAACTTCAATCTTTTCATCAATTCCGAAAAAATTATGATTGGAAGAAGGAAAAGTCAACCGTAACGTTTTGTCAATAGGAGTCCAAAGTAAAGCCGTTCTCACTTTTTTACTCGGAACCAATGCATCTTTTCGGAACAACAGTCCGTCTCTTAATTCATACAGCAAAAAATTCGGCAACTGCTGGATTTCCGGTGAAACAGCCTGTTCACCAGTAAAACCTTTCAGCCAGATTATTTCATCATCCAATGCAATCTGAACATTTTTCCAGTCACGAATCGAACCTAAAAAATCTTCATCTGCGCGGGGAAGCTCTGCCCAAAATTCTTTTATATGCTTTGGAGAATCTTCTGCCATAAACTTTCGATTTCCTGTTGGATATATTGTTTTTGTTCAGGATTCTTGATCCAGTCGCAACGTGTTTGAAGGTATCTTAATTTATCTTTAATCACATTCTGTTCTTCAAAACTCAGCGTATCATTTTCCCATTTTTCCACTAAGATTTTTACATCTTTCATCACTTCTTCCGGATTCGGAGTTTTGTTTTGTAAGGCTTGTGGATGAGATTTCGGATGGTCGTCTTTTTCGATCGTCCTGTTGATAATTCCTTCCAGTATCTCGATCTGTTCTTCGGTGTCCCAAATATGTTTCAACACCCATAAATCTGATAAAATAGCTTCATTTCTTCCGCAAATTAATGCACTTGCGGCGATCAGATTCTGTAATTTCACTGCCCGACGGTCGGAAATCGCAATTCCTGTATTTCTAAGGGTGATAATTGTATTTAGATAGACTTCATAAATAGGTTTCAGATCAACCGTTCTGCACAAATTTTGAAGTTCTTTGATTTCATGGGAAAGAATTTCCGGTGTTTCAATATCCACCATATTTTCCAGCTTTCTTCCGGCTAAAAGTACTTGCTGAAGCAACTCAGGATTTACGTAATCAACATTAATTCTGATCAGAAAACGGTCGAACAATGCATTCAGTGCTTCATCTTCAGGAAGAACATTACTTGCCCCCACAAACATCAGTGCGGGGAGATTTTTCGTTTCTTTTCCTCTTTTGAAAATCTTTTCGTTCAAAGCCATCAAAAGGGAATTCAGAATTGCAGAATTTGCATTGAAAATCTCATCCAGAAATACCATTGAAGCTTCCGGCATCATTCCTTCTGTGTTCGTCAACAATTCTCCTTCTTTTAATTTCCTGATATCAAAAGGTCCGAAAATTTCGTTCGGTTCCGTAAATCTGGTGAGAAGGTATTCGAAATTTTTTCCGTCTTTTACGGTTTTTGCCAGTGTTCTTACGAGAGCCGATTTTGCAGTTCCAGGAGGGCCGTATAAAAATGCATTTTCTCTTGCCAGCAAGCAGATTCCCAATAAATCCACTACATCGTTTTTACCTACAAATGTATTTTTTACGTAGTTAAGAACATTGTTTAATTTATCAATATGTTGAGTCATTTGTTAAGTTTTAAAATTTCTACCATTTTTCTTTTCCTCTTCTTTATTCCCTTGTTTCTTCATTTCTCTTTTTTAATGAAAAAGCAATTCTTTCATAAGGAACGGTAATATCGAAATATATTTCTGAGCCATCCTCTAATGTTAGGACATCTAAATATTTGTCTTCATATTCCATCAACCTTTGTTGAGTATATTCTTTTCTCAAATGAAGCTGCAAAAAATCTTTTTCATCAGAAACTCTAGTGACGATATATGGATTCTGCAGGGTTCCATCTCCCGTTTTCTCTATACAGCTTAAAATATTATGACAAATGAACATGATACTTTCTGCCGCTTTTGTATTTCCAACCTGCTTTAAAGAAAAGTATTTTATAAAATGTGCTCTGGGACTTAGTAATACGTTAATGGTAACATAATAATTAAGCTTATCATATTCCTTATTCTCAAACAGTTTTTCCATGATCTCTAAATCATCAGAATAGGGATCATATCCCGGATTGGTTATAATTAATTCTCTGGATTTCAGAAAATTTTCTTTGGTGGGGTCTTTTACAAAATCAAATACTGTCTCTTGGCTCATTTTCTTGTGTTTCATTTATTTTTAATTCTTTCCAGAAAGCATTTTTATACCATCCAAATTCTGCATTCAGTAATTTATTGATATAAGGAATTTCAGCCAGTCTGTATACTTTATTGTCTACAATTCTTTCAAGATAGAGTTTTCTGTAGGTTGTATCTTTCAGCTCTTCTTCCCAGTTCAGATGTTCCACTTCTATGTCTGCTTCAATTCCAGAATAATGGAATTGTTTTAAAATATTTTCAAGTAATGCGATCAAAGGATCATCTGCATCTACGTTTTTCAGAGCGACTATAATCTGCGGTAAGAACCTTAATGAAAGATCTGCAGATAGCCTTGCAGAAGGATTAAGCTTCCCGTTAAACTCCGGAATCAGTTTAGCAAGATCTTTGGCTGTATTTTCCCTAACCAGATAAAGCTGAACGCTATGATACAGGATTTTTGCCGCCCAAACTGCGACTTCTTTATCAAACGGAATCTGATCAGATAAGAACTCCAGTCTTTCTTTTTCAAATTCGGTTTCAAAATATTCTGCCACTTCCTGTTCCTCCTTTAATGAAATTTGTTTTACATCCGCAAAAATGGTGATGCATTCTTCTTTCCGGAGCAGAAATAAAGTATCTAAAAACGGGGATTTGGTTTCCATCATAAACAAAAATATAATTATTTCTCTGAGAATAAAATTTTTAATTCAATGATTAAGAATTAAATACTATTTTTCTTGATAAAGATTAAAACGACAGAAAATGAATACGGCCAATAAAGCTCGGCTCAGATCTTCGATCTGAGCCGAGCCAAGTAATAAGCCTACTTGAGAACTAGAACTATTTTATAATCTCAATGATATTGTTTTCAGGATCGAGAATTACGCTTTCGTAGTAGCCATCACCCGAAGTTCTGGGTTCTCCGGCCACTTTGTAGCCGTCATTTCTAAGTATTTCAGTTAATTCATCCACCTTTTCCTTGCTTCCTGTAGAAAATGCAAGATGAATAATTCCGAATTTCTGAGCTTCAAAAGAATTGTTTCCCTCCTGAATATCCGGTCTTGTCATGATTTCCAGTCTGCTTCCGTTTTCAAAACTTAGGAAATAAGATTCAAAATTTTTTACAGGATTACGATATTTTTCATTGGAAATTGCGCCAAAATATTTTTCATAAAAGCTTCTCATCTTCTCTAAATCCTTTACCCAAAAAGCTACGTGTTCTATTTTCATGTAATCTTTATTTTATATTAATTTTTGTTTAATCCTTGTTTCAAATAAACAAAACTATTGAAATAAATATTGTGAATAAATTTAAATTCGTGTTTACAACTTTTCCTAAATACTTTAAAAGAAGGCTTGATTAATAAATTTTACCTAAAAAGTATTATCAATTAAAAAAAATTCTTGAAACACTAAATTATCAATTCTCTATTCACATATTTGTTATATTTGCAGCTTCAAAATAAAATTATGAGTATTCACATTAGTGCAAAAAAAGGAGAAATTGCTAAAGTCGTGTTGCAGCCGGGAGATCCGCTTCGCGCACAATATATTGCTGAAAACTATCTGGAAAATGCAAAATTAGTAAGCAAAACGAGAGGCATTTTTTATTATACAGGTCTTTACAAGGGAAAAGAAATCACTGTAGGTGCTAGTGGAATGGGATTCCCAAGTATCGGAATTTATTCTTTCGAACTGTTTACGGAATATGAGGTGGATACAATCATCAGAATCGGAACCTGTGGAGCTTACACAACAGACCTGAAAACTTTTGATATCTTAAACGTTGAAAAGGCAGCGAGTGAAAGTACCTACGCCAAATTTGCCTGGGAAATTGAAGATGAAATTCTTTCTCACCAGGGAAGTATTTTTGACACCATCAAGACAACTGCTAAGGAATTATCTTTAACCCCAAAAGCAATCAACGTTCACAGTAGTGATATTTTTTATAGAAAAGATCCTGCCGTTCCTTCTATTGCTACAAAATATAACTGTCCGGCAGTAGAAATGGAAGCATTTGGATTGTTCGCCAATGCTCAATATTTAGGAAAAAATGCGGCAACCATTCTTACGGTAACCGATATTATCCCAACTCATGAGAAAATCTCTGCTGATGAAAGGGAAACAGCTTTGAAACCAATGATGGAGCTTGCTTTGGAATCTGCCATTAAAAGCTTATAAAAAGTAAAGATTACTTATAAATCTTAGAAAGCAAACAAATAAATTGATTGCTTTAAAATAAAAAAAAGAGTTTTACTTCATCTGTAAAACTCTTTTTTATATCCTGAAAAAATTCCTGGCGACTTCTGTCGTTTCACTGGCGACTTCTGAAATACTGATTTTCTTTAGATTCGCAACTGTCTGGGCAACGTAAGGTAAAAAGGCCGGCTCATTTCTACGGTTCTGCATTCTAGGCATATTTTTCGGCAGCATGAATGGCGCATCGGTTTCAATCATTACACGATCGAGAGGAACATATTTAATAACCTCTTCCAGATGTTTGAATCTATTCTGATCGCTGATTGCCCCAGTAAACCCTAAATAGAACCCTTTGTCTAAATATATTTTGGCTTCATCTAAAGTTCCGGTAAAACAGTGAACGACTGCATTTGGAAATTTAGGAAGATATTCGTCTGTAACCTCATTAAACCTTTTGAAAGCCGATCTTTCATGAAGAAAAAGCGGTTTGTTTACTTCTATGGCCAATTCAAGTTGGGCAAGATAGCATTTTTCCTGAACAGGTCTTGGAGAAAAATCCCTGTCAAAATCCAGTCCACATTCCCCGACGGAAACAACGTGATCTTGTTTTAATAATTTTCTGAGTTCACTGATACTTTCATGAGTAAAGGATTTTGCATCATGCGGGTGAATTCCTGCTGTTGAAAATAAAATCTCAGGATAATCTTCTGCAATAGCCGCAGATTCTTTACTGCCACGAACACTTGTTCCTGTGAGAATCATTTGCTCTACGCCATTGTCAAGCGCACGATTGATGATTTCTTCCTGTTCGTTGTAGAATTGTTTATTGGTTAGGTTAATACCAATGTCGATAAGTATATTCATTTTTTTGTTTTCATTAAATTTATTTTTGTTTTTCAATAATTATTTTCTTTTGTCTTGAAGCAAAAGAAACAAAAATTCAAGACTTGGAACCTGAATGCTAAAAATTAAAAATTAATCCTAAAATTCCCAAAACTTGCACGAATTGAATATTTATTCTTCGGTTCAATATTCGTATCGCGCTTCGGACAATGGGAATTTATTAACGGATTAAATTTTAATTTTCTTAACGCTTCAGTTTCCTAGGTCGGTTTTGTGAGCGTTTATAACACTAAAATTATTGTATTCATTTTGGGAACATAACAGGATTCGAACCTGCACTGCTATCATGAAGTAATAGAGTCCCTCCGTTAGACAATATATTCCTGTGAAATGTACAGGATTCGAACCCGCAACCTCTGACTTGGAGGGTCAGTACTCTTCCTTTGAGCTAACATTTCTATTTTGGGAGATAAGCAGGAATCGAACCTGCAACTCATTTTAGCAAAATGTATTTTTCCTTTATTACTATTATCTCCGTTCTGGAAAGCGTGTGGGACTCGAACCCACGACCTCCTGCGTGTAAGACAGGCGCTCTTCCAGCTGAGCTAACGCTTCCTCTATCTTTACCAGTTATTAATTTTATAATTTTTCAATAAAACTCCACTGAAATAATTCCCATCGATTCCTTCCACAATCGGATGCAGAATTCTCGCTGCTCCGTCCACAGAGTCCAACGGCGGAATATATCCCCGCTCAAACTGTTTCTTTCTCAAACTTTCCTTTGCTCCTGTAGAAATCCAACCAACATCAACCGCAGTCATATAAATCTGATCTTTTTCAAATTCTTTTGCGGAAGTCAGCGTCATCATATTTAAGGCAGCCTTCGTCATATTTGTGTGCGGATGGAAAATCGTTTTGTTATCATAACTGAAAATACCTTCCGAAGACGTCACATTGACAATAAACTTTTCTTTAAAAGCCGATTTTTTCATTACAGGTTTTAATTCTTTAATCAAAAAATAAGGGGCAATGTGATTAATTAAATTAACCTCAACCAATTCATACATCGAAATTTCTTCCAATGTAGAATTCCAGCTTGTTTTGTCACGATTATCGACAGGTTGTCCGAAACGCGTTAAAACAATATTCGTTTCTTCATTTTGTGCATACTCCAGTTTTCCAATTTCTGTGGAAATTTCTGTTGTGTTCGGAATTAATTTCTTATTGTTTTTAAATTCAACCAACATCTCATTTTCACGCTTGATGATGGGTAAATAATATTGATCCGGATATTTAATTGTCTGCGCTGCGTTATTGATTAAAATATCCAACGTTTCAAAATTCGATTTATAAAAATCTATAAATTCCTGAATTGCCTTTAAATTTCTAAGATCCAATCCGTACACCCAAAATCTATCTTTCCATTCATCAAAATCTGCTTCCTGCTGTAAAGTTTCCAATGCCAAAGCCGGAAAACGGGTCGTCAAAACCAAATTGGCAGCACTTCTCAACAATTTCAACGCTGTTGCGAAACCTACCTTTACTCGTCCTCCCGTTAAGATCACATTTCTCCCTTCTAAATCAGCTGATAAAAAACGTTTTTCGTAATTTTCATCAGCGCATTTCGGGCACAATCTCGTGTAAAAAGAATGGGCATACTGATAACTTTGGTTACAGCAGTAACAGTTTTTCGGAATCTGTAACTTTGTCAGTTGTGTTTCATCTTTCTGATCGTCATAAAAAGCAGAAATTCCTGCCAAAGCCTTTTTCATTAGGACAGATTCAGAATTAATTTCCAAATCATGAGCTTTCATTTCTGAATAACTTTCCTGGCGGTTTTGTTTTTTGGCATTCTTATGAATTTTTGTAATTAATCCCGAAAAAGTTTTATTATCAGGATTTTGAAATGGCTCATCTTTCAAAGCATGAAGAATCTTGAGACATACTTCCCATTCGTTTTTCGTAAAGTTGTGATTAGAAAAATTCATTACTTTTTATTTTACACTTACAAAATTATTGGATGGGTACGCAATGTTTTTACGTACACAAAAATATTTCACTTAAATTATTCGTTGATAAAAACTTCAAGAAAGCCAATTAAATGCTTTCCGCCATGACTCCAGCGGATTCCATGACCTCCTTTTTCTCTCACTTCAAACACCAGCTCATGTTTATAATGAAAGAAGACATTCCACCAGGTTTTGTTATCTAAGATGAAATTAATTTTCGCCATTACCTTTTCCTGTTTCTGCCGGTTGTTTCCTTTTACTTCGCCCCAAAACTGATCTTCCATTCTCCCTACATGTTTTTCCCAGGCTCTCTGAGCGATGGTTATTTCTTCATTAAACGGTTTTTGGCAGGCTTCAATCAGCACTTTTCTTGAAGGTGGAATTGCTTTTTCATCGCGAATACTCGCAGAAGTTATTCTTTGCCCTAAAATATTCAGCCAGTGTTCTAAGGATATTTCTTCCAACTTTTGAACTTTAATTTCGTCCGGCCCTTCAATGTTGAAAATGCTTAAAAACAAATCAAAGCTTTTCTCCCTGTCGATTTTTATTTCTTCATTAAAATAAGGAAGTTTCCAATCTGAAATTTTATGCTGAAAATTCTGAATATTGTCATGTAAGGCGTTTAAATGTTCAGTCTCAAAAATGGCGTGATATTTTTCTTTCCATGCCTTAGAAAACAAAGGAATATATTTTTCAAAAAGATTCATTCTTCAAGCATTTTTACAAGATTAACGGAAAGCTTTTCTTTATCAATCAGATATTGAATAAGATTGAACCAGTTTTTACAATGATCTAAAATCCACGCATCAGAAGAAACAACGATTTCAGCATTCTCTACTAAAAATTTATCCGGATTGAATTCTAAATCTATTTCCCATTTCATATTATTTTCCAAAGCAAAGTCCAGAATCATTTGTCTAATTCTTCCACTGTTGGAAACCGGCTTATCAAATATCCAGATCACCTTTTGAACTGCTGAATAGCGGTAAAATTTAGCAACTAATTCTATTGCAGCGAGAGTTTGATTTACTCTCTTATAAGTTCCGTGAACTTCAGAAAGGTCGCGAAAACAACCGTCTAAACCTTCAAAAATATATGCCTCTGAAAGCAAACTTTCAAGTAAGATCAAAACATTGAAACCATCCAGGTAAACGACTTTATCCTGAAGATCTGAAACATTCAGCCGTTTTGATTTTCTGTTTTGAATTTGAGCAGCGGAAGCGGAAGCTCCACGAACTGACTGAATCTGACGGGTTTTCAGTCTATATCTGTTCCCTACCAATTCAGCAGAGGCTTTTTCAGCATAACCACGGCTCAATAGATAGTACATATCCTGGACTGCCGATGTTAATTTTTCCCTCTGTTTTTGTGGACCGAATAATGTATCATCTCCTGTGTTCTTTCCTCGATTTCTGTTGTTCATACTTTATGTGAAGTTATTTTCCGGCGTACATATAAAATTGGTTTTAGAATCGGAATAACAAGCGTATTTCCTTTTGAAGCGGATAAGCTATTTCAATAAAATTACCCCATACTAAAAATCCATTTTTACTCTAAAATTAAAAAGTTGATGCCGCGAAAAAAGATTTCCTGAAAAAATTTTAAAATTAAAAAAGCATCTAATACTTTCCCTACAATTTCATGGTCATCAAAAATTTTTTATACATAACAAAACTATTTAAATATTCTATATAAAGTTGGATGAGAAGTACTAAGAATTTGATTCCACTTTTTATTAATTTCTCAAATTATTTCTCAAATTTTTAAAAGAAAATTCTTAAACTTGAAGATTATTAAAAAAAGACCAGTAGCATATGAAAAAAACACTACTTTTTTGCCTTCTTGTGTTTTTAGTTTTCAGCTTCAATCTCCTCTTTTCACAAACGAAAGAATTTAAACCCGGTAAATATTGTACAAAAACTGAAAAATACTGTTTACACATTTTGGAGGGGAACAAGTTTAAAGAGACCTTCTCATTTGATATTACAACAATTACTACAGGAAGCTATCAAATCGGGAACGATGTTCTGACTTTATTGTATGAGGGTCCTGAGCTGGAAGATACTTCTAACAGGTTATTCAAAATTATCACTATTAAGGATGATAAACTTGTTTTAAAAACTGAATATCCTGAAAGAAAGATTGCTCTTTATAAAAAATAAGAAAAAAGCAGTTTTTCGGCTATCGGTATCATTAATTTGATTAAATTTACGTCTATTCTGAAAGGAGTATGGGAGGAAAATTTAACGTTAGTCCAGAATACCTATGACAAAGAAAAATGCCACTATTTATGACATCTCAAAAAAGCTAAACATAAGTGTAGCAACCGTTTCAAGGGCATTAAACAATCATCCGAGAATCAGCCAGGCAACGAAAGAACTTGTAGTGAAAACCGCAAAGGAAATGAACTACAAGCAGAATAATCTTGCCAAGGCATTAAAAAGTGGGGAAACCAAAAATGTAGGAATCATTGTTCCGTTTGTAAACACCAATTTTTTCTCATCGGTTATTCGCGGTATCGAAGAAGAACTTTCTACCTATGGCTATCATGTCATTATCTGTCAAAGCCATGAAGATGTCAATATTGAAAAAAGGCATTTGAATACATTGCTCAATGCTCAGGTTGACGGAATTTTCATGTCTGTTTCCAGAACCACCGTAGATACAGAGCATATTCAGCATATTTTAAACACTTCCAACACCCCGATCATATTTTTTGACCGTAAGAAAGATATTCCGGGGATCAGTACGGTAACTATAGATGATTACAGAGGAGGTTATATGGCCACTGAACACCTCATCAAGGAAGGCTACAAAAATATCTGCCATTTTTCAGGGGATCTCAACCTGGAAATTTATCAAAACCGTTTAAATGGCTACAAACAGGCTTTACTTGATCATCATTTACCCGTAAACGAAGATAACATCATATCTACCGGAAGTTCTATTGATGCCGGTATTGAAGCGATAAAGAAACTCTGGAGCAAAAAATCGGTTCCGGATGCTATTTTTTCTTCGAGTGATTTTGCCGCATTAGGTGCCTGTCAGGAATTGAAAAAGCGTAAAATAAAGATTCCGGAAGAAGTAGCTGTTATTGGTTTTTCTAATGAACCTTTCACCCAGTTTATGGAGCTTCCGATAAGCTCAGTTGACCAAACTCCCGTTACGATGGGACAAATGGCAGGACAAGTCTTTTTAGACCATATTAAAGACAATTCTTCTGGTGTTTCTATTGAGAAAAAAGTGGTTTTAAAACCGCAGATTTATATTAGAAAGTCTTCGAAAAGAAAGTAGTTCTAATAATTACAGAATCCGCAAGATTTACAATTTTGCGGATTCTGTGTTTAATCTGCGAAGTTAACTTTTAGCAACAATTTTAATTTCTACTTTCTGACCTGGAAGTGCCAATTCTGTTACTCCTATAATGGTACTTGCCACAATACATTCTTCACCATAAAATTCTTTCCCTGTTATTTTTCTGCTTTCGAAACCTTCTTTCATATCTGTCACATAAATTACTTCTTCCACAACATTTCCAGCGCCCATTTCATATTCAGCTAAAAGCTTTTCAATATTCCTGTACGACTGCCTGAACTGGTTTTCCATCCCGTCTGTAAGATTTCCATCCATGTCGTGCCCCAACTGTCCAGAAATCCATACTGTATTACCATTTTTTACAGATTGTACATATCCATATACCTTTTCCCAAGGCATATTAAACGTTTTAAATTCTTTAGTACTCATAATTATTATTTAAAAATATAAATATGTGTTACCAACAACTATGCGTGAATCACAAAACACTAACTATCAATAACTTAGTGAAATTCTTAATATTTAAATTAACGATATACCGTAGTTTTATATGCGATTTTATGAAATTCTTTACTTATCAAAAAGAAAATGCTCCTTACAAAAGCGTAAGAAGCATTTTCAACCCTAATATTTAATATAATAATCCACTACAGTGAGACACCTCGTCTCCATGGAATGAAGTCATTCTGATTAAGTTGGTCAGCTTTGGTTTTTACCTCGCCGCTTGCTACTTTGATTATAAATTCAAGAAGTTCGTCTGCAGCTTCCGGAATTGTTTTTTCTCCGGTGATTACAGTACCAGCATTAAAATCTATAATATCCGGCATTCTATCTGCCAAAACAGAATTAGAAGAAATTTTAACGACCGGAGAAATCGGATTTCCCATCGGCGTTCCAAGACCTGTTGTAAAAAGTACAATAGTAGCACCTGATCCTGCTAAAGCTGTTGTACATTCGGCATCATTTCCTGGTGTACACAAAAGATTAAGTCCAGGCTTCGTAGCATATTCTGTAAAATCAAGAACTTCCACAATCGGTGCAGCACCGCCTTTTTTAGCAGCACCTGCAGATTTCATCGCATCGGTAATTAAACCGTCTTTGATATTTCCGGGCGATGGATTCATATCAAAACCTGATCCTGCTGCTACAACAGACTTTTCAAAATCTTTCATTAGCTTAAGGAACTTTATTCCATCTTCATCATTCACACAACGGTTAACCAGCTCCTGCTCTACCCCGCAAAGCTCCGGAAATTCAGCAAGCATAGTTGTTCCTCCTACTGCAGACATAATATCGGAAACTTCACCTAAAACAGGATTTGCCGAAATTCCGGAAAAACCATCCGAACCACCACATTCCAAACCAATATTCAGTTTAGTGATGGATGCAGGTTTTCTTTCTATTTCGTTTGCTTTCTTAATACCCTCATAAGAATCTTTAATAACCCCGGTAAGCATTTCATCTATGGTACCCGACTTTTGCTGTTCGTAAACAACAATTGGCTTTTTATTATTTGGAGCCAGCGCGTGAAGCGCATCCATAAAAATCTGCACCTGAAGATTCTGACAGCCTAAGCTGAGAACCGTAGCACCGGCAACATTCGGATTGTTCACATATCCTGCAAATAATCTTCCCAATGCTTCGGCATCCTGACGAATTCCGCCACAACCGCCTTGATGGGTAATGAATCTTACATCGATATTTTTAAATATTCTTGTATCCTGTTCTTCCTCTTCCACTGCAACATCAGCATCGGTTCCACCATTCAATAACGACCTTAATAACAGTTGATGTTTGCTTGCTTTATCATGCAGTAATTCTTTTTCAAAAATATCTTTCAGGGTTTCAATATTCTTGTTTTCACAGAATACCAAAGGAAAAAACAGCCATACGTTTTCAGTACCCACTTGTCCGTCTTCGCGGTGATACCCCATAAAGGTACGGTCTTTCCATTTCTCTACATTAGGAGGAGTCCAGCCTAAAGTAGCCGTTTTTCCTTCTACTTTTGCACTTTGGTGCTTTACATTTTCGGTAGTGATTACTTCGCCTTTTTTGATCGGCTGATTTGCCTTTCCTACAATTACCCCATACATAATGATGTGGTCACCATCTTTAAAATCTAAAGCAGCGAATTTGTGTTTTGCTTTTATATCTTTGAGAATCGTGTAATCTGCACCGTCAAGATGTACCGACTCTCCTGCATGCAAATCCTGCAATGCTACGATAACATTGTCTTTAGGATTTACTTTCAGTACTTTCTTTTGCATGATTTCCTAAGAATAAAATTGTATAAAGTTGTTATATGCAGTTTCCACGCCATTACGGTCTATTTCCCACAAAGCTTTTACTACTGCATCCTTAAGGCCTTCAACCTTAGTGAGGTCTGTTTCCCAAAAAGTTGTTTCACTTAATGATAATTCCACAACCTTTTCGTAATCTTCGTTCGCCCAAATCTCTTTGAATTTAGCAACAATAGCTTCTTCATCATTGATTGGTAAGGATCTTTCACCAAAACTTCCCTGATAGAATCTGATTAAACTCGCCAAAGAGAACGTTAAATTCAGCGGTAATTTTTTATTAATTTCAATATATCCCAATAGGCTCGGAAGAACTCTCACTTTAAATTTTGAAACAAAATACAAAGCGATGCTTGCCTGATAATGTTTGATGAAAGGATTTCTGAATCTGTCAAAAACTTCCTCCGCAAACTCTTTCAATTCGTTTATATCTAATCCTAAGGTTGGATTAACTTCATTGAAAATGGTTTCACTTAAAAATTTACCTATAAAAGCATCATAGATGGATTCTTTTACCGTTTCTTTACCTGATAAAACTGCCGGAGCCAACATTAAGGTGTGGCCTCCATTCAGAATTCTTACTTTCCTTAATCGGTACGGCTGAATATCATCAACCACTAAAATCTGCTCGTTAATCTGATCAAAAGGAATTCTTGTCTTTAAATTACCGGCATCCTGAATCACCCAAAGCAGGAATGTTTCAGAAACAACCATCATCTGGTCTTCATAATCAAGCTGATTCTCATAAGATTCAACATCGTCTTTCGGATAACCTGGTACAATTCTATCAACCAGCGTATTATGGAAATAATTATTTTGTGTAATCCATTGCACAAATTCATCTCCTAAATTCCATAGCTGTGCATATTTAATAGTGATATCTCTTAGAACAAATGCATTATCTTCAATAAGTTCACAAGGAATAATTCTTAAGCCTTTGTCAGCAGCTCCGTTGAATTGCTTAAATCTTTCGTACAATAAAACCGTTAATTTCGCAGGGAAATTTTTGTGTGGCCCTTGATAATTATTTTCAATTTCGTCATAAGCAATTCCTGTTTCTGTTGTATTGGAAAAGATAAATTCTAATTCTTCTTCTTTTGCCAGTGCCAGAAACTCATCATAGTTTGTATAAGGATTAATCGATTTCTGTATGGCAGAAATCACCTGTTTTTCATCGATAATTTCTCCTTTTTTAATTCCTCTTGTGAAAAGCGTATATAAATTATCCTGCTCCTCCAGTTTATGAACCGAACCATTTGGAGTGGGCTGTACGTTTACAATTCCCGCATTGAACCCCGCTTCTTTGTTTAATTTATCAATCACATAATCTGTGAATCCTCTCATAAAATTTCCGCCACCAAACTGTACGATTTTGATGGGAAGCTTTTCCTGAGAATTGTTTAATTCACGACTTAATTTTTGTTTTATCTGATTTTCCATCTTTTCTAATATTGTTGCGTTGTTTTTAAACGCTAAGGACGCTAAGATTTCTTTTTAAAATTTGATGTGTATTTTTAAGTTCGCAAAGGCCTACGTCGAATCTTCGATTTCACTTAAATAAGACCACAAAGTTTTAATTCAATTTACTTTCTATATTGATTTAAATCATTAAGATTTTTATTAAGGAATTAAGATGATTTTAGAGAAATAAATTTCTTAAGCTCGTGCCTTTAATTTGCTTGCAAATTCTTAATAGTTCTTAACGCCTTAAATATTCTTAATGGTTTAAAATTATTTAATCACTTTATATTTTGGAACCAATGTTTTCATTACACTCCATGCAATAAGGTATGCTACGGCACAGATTGAGAAAATAATCATATACCCCTTATCAATTCCATCTACAACGACTGCTCCTGATTTTTCCAATTGCTCGAAGAATCCATCAGGTAATCTTTCGTTGATGTATTGCGGATATTTTTCCAGTAAGGGTATTCCATCTACCGTTGACCAAGCTTTGTGAGCGTGGTCGAATAGTACACCTGAAGATTTATTGATAATAAATGAGCCAATTCCACCTGCCATACCTCCGATTCCTGTAATGGTTGCAATCGCTTTTTTCGGGAACATATCGCCAACTGTGGAGAAAATGTTTGCCGACCAGGCCTGATGCGCTGCACCTGCAATACCGATAATTAAAACCGGAATCCAGTACGTTGTTGAACCTAAAGGCTGGGCTAATAAAGCCAATAGCGGGAAAAACGCGAAGATTAACATCGCTTTCATTCTTCCTGAATAGGCATTCATTCCCTTCTTTTCCACAAAATATTTTGGAAGCCACCCTCCGATGATTGACAATAAGGTGATCATGTAAAGAACGAATAGCGGGAATGCACTTTGTGTGGAATCCATTTTATAAACCGAACTTAAATAGGCCGGAGTCCAGAATAGAAAGAACCACCAGACTCCATCTGTCATAAATTTACCAAAGGCAAATGCCCAAGTCTGTCTGTGACTGAAACATTCTTTGAAAGAGAACTTTCTTTCTTCAGCCGGTACCACATTTTCTTCGGCCGGGATCTCTTCATGATCCTGCTGGATATAGGTTAGTTCATGTTCGTTAACTTTATGATGCTCGTGAGGTTTTTTATAATAAAATACCCAAAGTCCCATCCATATAAATCCTAGTGCTCCTATAATAATAAAAGCCCATTCCCATCCCATTGATTTTGCAATGAAAGGAATTGTAATAGGTGCAGCCAACGCTCCGACTGTTGCTCCTGCGTTCCAGATACTGGTTGATAATGCCCTATCTTTTTTAGGAAAATATTCTGCCGTAGTTTTAATCGCTGCAGGGAAATTTCCAGCTTCACCAATGGCCAACACAAAACGGGCAAAAATAAATAATGATACACTTGTACTGATGATGGCAGACGTATCGGAAACCGTTGCGATTAATTCTTTAGATCCGTGAAAACCCGCAAACCAATTTCCGGTAAGAAATCCTGAGGTTGCAATTCCGCAAAAAGCGTGTAAAACAGCACCAATAGACCAGATCCCGATCGCCCAAAGGAAACCTTTCTTAGTGTCCATCCAATCCACAAATTTTCCAGCGAAAAGCATTCCTATCGCATAAAAAATCGAGAAGAGAGCCGTGATATTTCCGTAGTCGTTATTATTCCAGTGAAATTCCGGGGCGATAAAATCTTTCCATGTTAACGATAAAACCTGACGATCCAGATAATTAATGGTTGTTGCAATGAACAGCAATACGCAGATGGTCCATCTGAAATTCGTTGGTTTAATAGATTTAACTGAACTCATATTAATCTTTTGAATTGAGTTGTTATTTTAAAGTCTGAATAATTTCCAGCACTTTTTTAGTTTCATTTTCAATAGTCACATAATCTTTAGCAAGCATCAGCTCTTTGCTTACCAGCTTACTTCCCATTCCTACAGCAGAAACACCTGCCTTGAACCAGCTTTCAATGCTTTCCTTTGTAGTATCAACTCCTCCAGTCGGCATAAATTTCAGATTGGGAAAAACATCTTTAATGGCACTCATAAATCCTGTCCCTAAAGCATTTCCAGGGAATAATTTAATGAAAGTTACTCCTGCAGCTTCCGCAGTGATGATTTCAGTCGGCGTCATACAACCCGGACTGTAAAATATATCTTTTGGAATCAGAAATGCTGCTACTTCGGCAACAAAACCCGGACTGATGAAAAAATCTGCACCTGCTTTATAATATTCTTCTGCTTGCGCAATATTTTTAATCGTTCCTATTCCCAAAAGCATTTCTGGCATTTCTGCATTGCGAACTTCTACCATTTTGGTGAAATTATGTAACGCAGCTTCCCCACGGCTTGTATACTCCACCGCACGGATTCCGGCTTTGTAAAGTGATCTCAGTATTTCTATAGTTACCGTTTCATCAGCATTGTAATACAGAGGTAAAATCCCCTGATTGATGATGGCGTTGGTAACGGTTTGAATTTTTGTCATTTTGTTTAATTATCTTGTTTAAAAATAATTTTTGATGGAATTCAATCCATCCTTTGTATACTATACCTCAAGGTCTTTATTTTCAACGCAAAAGCATTTCACTTAACCAAGTCCATAACGTTTAGTTTTGAATGATAAGCAAGTTGCAAAAAGCAAATAGCCAGAAGCAAACTACCTTTTTATCCTTCCTCCCGAATTTCCCTGCATTACTTCCAAAATATCCTCTACACTACTGTAATTAATGTCACCTAAAATGGTATGTTTTATTGCACAAGCTGCGTTAGCAAAATTCAATGCTTTTTCGTCATCGAAATTGATTAAACCATAGATTAATCCTGCTGCAAAAGCATCCCCTGTCCCGATTCTGTCAACTACAGGATTTACTTCTAAAAGTTCAGTTTCAAAATAAGTATCATTGCTAAAAGCTCTTCCCTGCGTTTGCTGGGAGCTTGCCGTAACTCCGATTCTTATTTTATCGAAAATTTTATGAATGGAAGGACATTGTTGTTTTAATTCTTGGCAAGCTTTCAAGAAGCCTTCTTTATCTGATGAAAACTGAGTTCCTAAAATCTCATTAATTTCATTTACTCCTCCGATGAAAATGGTGGAATAAGAAACCAGTTCTTTTAAAACTTCGTTTCCATTTTTACCATATTTCCAAAGATTGGAACGGTAAGCAGGATCAGTTGTCACTTCAATTCCTGATTCACGAGCCGTTTGCAAACCCTCTTTTAAGGTTTCATAAGCCGTTTTGGAAATTCCGGGACTAATGCCTGTCCAATGAAAATACGTACAGCCTTCAAGAGCTTTTTTCCAGTCAATATTTTCGGGCTGAATATTCGAAAAAGAACCATTCAATCTGTTATAAGCAATCCTGCTTGCACGAACTGATGAACCCACCTCCAAAAAGTATAATCCTAAAGGATGTTCGTTTTTGCCGATGAAAGAAGTATCAATCCCAAAACTTTTGATGAAAGACAATGCTGATTCGCCCACAAAATCATCAGAAACACTGCTGATATGTCGTACATTACAGCCCATTGTTGCCAATGAAGACGCTACATTAAGCTCTGTTCCTCCGAAAAAGAATTCCATCTCATGGCTTTGCTTCATGGTTCTGTTTCCGGGTGGCGAAAGTCGCATGATGACTTCTCCGAATGTGACTATTTTGTTGCTCATTTTTTTTACAAATGTTCTTAATTTATATCTGTTTTTAAACGCAAAGTGCGCAAAGATTTTTTGACTACTAAATGTTTTTAAGTTCGCAAAGGCGTTTCACTTAGCTAAGATCTCGAAGTTTCTTATTACAGATACTTATTTTTTAACCATTAAGATTTTATTTAAGGAGTTTTGAAGAATTAAGTCAAGCTTCGCTTTTAACTTTTTAAATCAATTTGATTTTACTTAATTAAGCTTAACTTCTTAATTTCCTTAATGGTTAAAAATTTTATTTTTATCTCTCGCAGATTACACAGATCACGCAGATATTTGTTAAAGCATAATCATCTGCAAAATTTGCGAGGGTTTTTATTTAATTAAAAATCGAAATAATTTTTGGCATTATGATAACAAATATCAGAAATTATTTTTCCAATATGCTCAATATCGTCAGGTAATTCACCATTTTTCATTTCTTCACCGAATAAATTACACAATACTCTTCTGAAATATTCGTGTCTCGGGAAAGAAAGGAAACTTCTGGAATCCGTAAGCATTCCGACGAAACAGCTGATCAATCCCATGTTTGAAAGGGCATTCATCTGCTTGATCATTCCGTCTTTTTGGTCTAAAAACCACCATCCTGAACCGAACTGTACTTTTCCTTTGATGCTTCCGTCATTGAAATTCCCGATCATTGTGGCGAAAATTTCGTTGTCGGCAGGATTTAAGTTGTATAAAATGGTTTTTGTTAATTTATCTTTTCCGTCTAACGTGTTTAACAGTTTAGACAACGTTTCAGCCTGAACGAAGTCACCGATAGAATCCCAACCTGTATCCGGTCCAAGAATTCTGTGCATTCTTTCGTTATTATTCCTCAAAGCACCTAAGTGGAACTGCTGAACCCAGCCATATTTATGGTAAGCTTCACCCAAGAATAATAAAATAGCGGTTTTGAATTGATTTACCTGCTTTTCAGCGATTACTTTCCCTGAAATTTTATCATTGAAAATAGCTTCAACTTCAGCATCTGAGGCTTCTTCGAAAGAAATGTTATTCAATCCGTGGTCGCACAGTCGGCATCCGTTTTCATGGAAATATTCAATTCTTTTAAGTAAAGCATCGCATAACGTCTGGTAAGAATTAATTTCAATTCCGGCAGATTCGCCTAGTTTAGAAATATAATCTGCAAAGTTGTGGTTTTCAATTAAAATTGCTTTATCAGGACGGAAAGCCGTACTTACTTTAATAGAGAAGTCACTTTTCGCCAAATCCTGATGGTAATTCAAAATATCTGTAGGATCTTCTGTTGTGCACAGAGATTCTACGTTCATCATTTTTAATAAACCTTTTGTTGATTTTTCAGGAGTCTGAAGCTGAGATGAGATATTTTCGTAGATTTCTGATGCATTGTCTCCGTTCAGCAATTCATCGATTCCGAAATATCTTTTCAATTCTAAATGTGTCCAGTGATATAAAGGGTTTCTTAAGGTATACGGAACTGTTTTTGCCCATGCTTCAAATTTTTCTTTGTCTGAAGCATCTCCTGTGATGAATTTTTCGTTTACGCCCATGGTACGCATCGCTCTCCATTTGTAATGATCTCCTGCAATCCAAACCTTAGAGATATTTTCGAAAACAGTGTCTTCAGCTATATCTTTAGGAATCAAGTGATTGTGATAATCAATGATGGGTTGTTTTTCTGCGTAATTGAAGTATAATTCTTCGGCGTATTTATTTTGTAGTAAAAATTGATCTGTAATAAAAGGTTTCATTCTAGTCTGATTCTGTTGTTATTCATTAGCAGGTTTTCCGATGGTTGCAAGAATTCCGCCATCAACGTAAATAATCTGTCCGTTGATGAACTTACTTGCCTCCGAAGCTAAGAAAATAGCCGTTCCTGCAAGGTCTTCCGGATTTCCCCATCTTCCTTCCGGCGTTCTGCTGATGATAAATTCGTTGAATGGGTGCCCATCCACTCTTATGGGTTCTGTCTGAGAAGTTGCAAAATATCCGGGACCGATTCCGTTCACCTGAATATTGTGTTTTGCCCATTCCGTAGCCAGATTTTTAGTAAGCATTTTAAGACCGCCTTTTGCAGAAGCATATGCCACTACATTATCACGACCAAGCTCACTCATCATCGAGCAGATGTTAATGATCTTTCCTGACTTTCTTTTAATCATATATTTTCCAACTAATTTGGACATGATAAAAGGTCCCGTAAGATCCACATCGATTACTTTTCTAAAGTCTTCCACTTCCATCTCAATTGCCGGAATACGTTTGATGATTCCTGCGTTGTTGACAAGGATGTCTATTTTTCCATGTGTAGCTTCCATTAAAGCTACTTTCTGAACGGCTTCAAGCTCATCCGTTACATCAAAAATATATCCGGTCGCTTTATATCCTTTGGAATGATAATAATTTAAAGCTTCCTCTAATTTTGACGGTGTAGTACTTGTGATCGCCAATTCAGCACCTGCAGCAGCAAGGCCTTCTGCCATTGCCATTCCTAATCCGTGAGTACCGCCTGTAACGACCGCTACTTTGCCGGATAAATCAAATAAATTCATTAGAAAAATTACTTTAGTTCGTTAGTTTTGATACCATCCATATCGCCGTAGTCCATATTTTCCCCGGCCATACCCCAGATAAAAGTATAATTGGAAGTTCCGACTCCTGAGTGGATCGACCATTCCGGAGACAGTACCGCCTGTCTGTTGGTCATAAAAATATGACGTGTTTCATGAGGCTGCCCCATAAAGTGACTCACCGTCTGTCCTTCTTCCAGGTCGAAATAAAAATAGGCTTCCATTCTTCTTGTGTGAGTATGTGCAGGCATCGTGTTCCAAACGCTTCCCGGATGAAGTTCCGTCATTCCCATTTGAAGCTGGCATGTTTCTAATACCGAATTTACAATCAGTTTATTGATGGTGCGCTTGTTTGCGTATTTTTCTTCACCAAGCTCTACAATTTCAGCTTCGTTCTTCGTGATCTTTTTGTTTGGATAAGTATGGTGCGCCGGAGCAGAGTTGATGTAAAAATAAGGCTGTGCATCACCTGTTTTCTCAAAAACAACTTCTTTTGCTCCTTTACCAATATATAAAGCCTCTTTGTTTCCAAGCTCATATACTTCTCCATCTACTGTAACTTTTCCTGTGCCCCCAACGTTGATGATCCCCAATTCTCTTCTGTCAAGGAAATACTGAGCTTTCAAATCGTCTGTAGGTTCCAGTTTTAAAGCCTGTGTCGAAGGCATGATACCTCCTACAATAAGCCTGTCATACATAGAATAAACTAATTTTATCTTATCCTCATTAAATAAATCATTGATTAGAAACTCCCTTCTCAGCTCTTCAGTTGTATATTTTTTTACATCTTCAGGATGATGGGCGTAACGAAATTCTGATTGTGACATACTACTTTATACTATTTCTTTTTGCGGTTTTATCAAAACCTGTTAAACATTGCGTAATCGATTGCATAAAATTACACTAAAAAATAATAGGAATACTTGTCGTTAAATATATAATTATTCTTCAATTAGTTAACAAAAAATTAATTTAAAATTATAAATCAATGATTTACAAATACATAAAATTAAAAACAGGAAGAAAAAAGAAATATTTTAAGAAAATTTCATGTTTTAGATTAACCAAAATTAATACTTAACTTATAGTTATATATAAAATCATGCCAAAAAAACGAATGATAATCTAATCTGTTAATTTGATAAAAAATAGTATTATTTAGTCTTTATATTATATATAATAAGTTTAATTTTTATAAAGTATAAAATAGAGCTTATCATAATCCTCTAAAAAGATGACAAAAATCAGGAAAACTGCTGAAATTTTCTTCCCGGCTATCAATTTTGGGGAAATTTTTAAGATCAAAAAGAGTGATTTTTTAAGCAAATTTTAAGTTTTTAAACTTTAAACAGAAGAATTTTTACATTTTTTTTGAAAATAATCAAACAGCAAAAACAAAAACACAGTTCATTAATTATCAATAATTTAAATAAAACTAACGAACAAATGTTTGCTTCATTTTAAGATTTTAAACATCCGAATTAATGAAAAAATAATATTTTTTTCTTTGCATATTGGAAAATAATATTAGTTTAGAAGCCAAGATATTTATAATGAAAAATTACGCAATCGATTGCACATTTAAATGCGTAAAAGTTTTTTAGAAATATTTACTACTAAACAATACAGGAAAATACTTACAAAATCCACAAGAAAAACACAGGGATTGAAAAAAACTTTTCAACCAAAATTAAAACTATAAGGATACAAAATGGATAAAAAAGTACAATCGATAAAATGGTTATATTTAACTGTTTTTCTACTTCCTGTCCTTGCAATGGCTCAACAAAAAGAACCAAAAAAGGAAAAAGAAACCACTATTGATGAAGTGGTTTTGGTAGGCTATACAAAAGTTTCCAAAAAAGATGTAACGAATGCGGTTTCTTCTGTAAAGGCAGATGCGATCAAAGATATGCCTTCTACCAATGCTGCAGAAGCAATTCAGGGGAGAATGGCCGGAGTACAGGTTTCACTAAGTGAAGGTTCGCCCGGCGCAGATGTAGACATTGTGATCCGAGGAGGAAACTCTATTACGGGGAGCAATGCCCCACTTTATATTGTAGACGGAGTTCAGATGGATAATGCACTATCCATTTTATCCCCAAAAGAAATTGAGTCTATTGAAGTTTTAAAGGATGCTTCTTCTACCAACATTTACGGAGCCAGAGGAGCAAACGGGGTGGTTCTGATTACCACAAAGGGAGGCCGCAAAAAAGCAAAGACTTCTATTAACTATAACGGATTTTTAGGGGTAAGAAAAATTCAGAATACGATTGACGTATTAGATCCGTATCAGTATGTGCTCTACCAGTACGAACTATACAATAAAGCCGGAGTCCAGACAGATATTGATGCTTTTAAGTCAAGATACGGTACCTATGATCAACTTGCTACAAAATATAAAGATATTAAGAAAAGAGACTGGCAGGATGAAGTTTTCGGAAGAGAAGCATTCAACTTTACCCATAATCTTTCTATTACGGGAGGATCTGACAACTCATCTTTCTCATTATCATTAAATAATGTGCAGGAGGACGGAATTATGATCGGGTCAGGATTTAAAAGGAACATGGCCAATTTCAAATATGACTATGATCTTTCGAAAAAAGTAAGCCTCACATTGAATGCCAGATACAGCAGACAAACGATTTTCGGTGCAGGAACCTCTTCTACAGGCTCACAGGGAACCAACAGATTAAGAAATGCCGTAAGATACCAACCGTTTGAAGGAGGATCTACAGTAAATGTAGACGATTTTGACCCATTATTTGCCAACGAGACCAACCTTGTAAATCCTGTTCTTTTAGCTAACAATGAAATCAAGGAAAACGGCAGAAATGACTTAATGCTCAACGGAACCGTGGATTATAAAATCAGTAAGGATTTTACATTCAGAAGTGTAATCGGATATGTGCAGAGGGATGAATATGTTAACCAGTTTTCAGGTCCTATTACCAGCCTTGCAAGACAAAACAACGATCAGCCGGTCGTGTTCTTAAGCCAGACCCAAACAAGAAGAATTACCAATACCAATACTTTGAATTATAAGAAAACATTTGGTAATCATAAATTAGATGTATTGGTGGGACAAGAGATTGTGAAAACAGACGGAGAATCATTAGCAATCAATGTTAAATGGTTCCCAAAATCAATCTCCGCACAGGAAGCATTTGCCAATATCCAGGTTGCCGCTCCTCCTTCAGGTTTGGTGCAGGATGCTCCAAAAGCAGGAAGAGTACCGGACCGATTAGCCTCATTCTTTACCAGAGCCAATTATATTTATAAGAATAAATATATTTTAACCGCTTCTATGAGAGCTGATGGCTCAAGTGTGTTTGGACCGGGCAACAGATGGGGGTACTTCCCCGCTGCTTCTGCCGCATGGAAAATTGGTGAAGAAAAATTCTTAAAAGACAGCCAGACCATTACTGATTTGAAGCTACGTTTAGGATATGGTTTATCTGGAAATAACAGAATTGGCTCGTTTTTATACGATACTTTTTTTATCACCTCGTCTGACTATGGATATGCATTTGGAACAAATGTAACTCCTGGTGCCACTACGGGTAATATTATGGCCAATAAAAATGTAAAATGGGAAACGGCTACTTCAAAAAATCTTGGGCTAGACTTTGGACTATTTAAAGGAAAGGTATATGGTACCCTGGATCTTTATCAAACAGATACAAAGGACCTGCTTCTTTTAGCAAAAATTCCTCAGACTTCAGGATATGAATATCAGTATCAAAATTCAGGAAGTACTACCAATAAAGGAATAGAATTCTCTGTGGGAAGTGCCATCATCAATAATAAAAATTTCACGTGGAAAATTGATGCGAATATCTCTTCAAACAAAAACACAATTAAAAGTTTAGGAAATAGTGCCTCTGCAAGCGCCAACTACTATTACTATCCTTCAGGTTGGCAAAATAATTTAAATGACTTCCTGGTACAGGTTGGGAAACCTGTAGGAACTTACTGGGGATATGTGACAGCCGGGAGATATGAAATAAGTGATTTTAACTATGATCCGGCTACCCTTACCTATACCCTGAAATCAGGGATTGCAAGTTCAGCTGCGGTGGCGAATGGGGCAAAAGCAGTACAGCCAGGAGATCTGAAGCTTCAGGACCTGAATGGTGACGGCGTTATCGACACTAAAGATATGACTGATCTGGGAAATGCTCAGCCAAAATTTTATGGAGGTTTCAATCAGACGTTCCGGTATAAAAACTGGGATATGAGTTTATTGTTTAATTTTTCTGTAGGCAACAAAGTATATAATGCCAACAAAATTGAATATTCAACGCAATATTTATATAGAGATAATAATATGTTAGCAGAGGTAGCTAACCGATGG
The DNA here is from genome assembly GCF_002797535.1 of Chryseobacterium geocarposphaerae. Classification (NCBI taxonomy): domain Bacteria; kingdom Pseudomonadati; phylum Bacteroidota; class Flavobacteriia; order Flavobacteriales; family Weeksellaceae; genus Chryseobacterium; species Chryseobacterium geocarposphaerae. The sequence goes on along the minus strand of NZ_PGFD01000004.1, from coordinate 119,199 downwards.
AGATGGTTTGATGATGCAGGAAATAAAGTAAACGATCCTACAGCATTAGCCGCATTAAACGCTAATACCACAGGATGGACACCTCCTGCAGGAGCTTATTTCCTTCATTCATATGCTATCGAAGATGGATCCTTTTTAAGATTAAACAATGTAACCATAGGATATTCTCTTAGTAAAGAATTTACTAAACAGTTAGGTCTTACTAACTTCAGATTGTATTTCACCATGAATAATGTACTTACCATTACTGGATATTCCGGATATGATCCTGAAGCCAATACAAGACGAAATCCTTTAACACCTGGTGTAGATTATGCAGCTTATCCGCGCAGCAGATTTATTTTATCAGGAGTTGATATAACTTTTTAAACCCTATATTATGAAGAAAAATAAATTTTTAACAATTCTATTGGCTGTTGCGGGAGTACTATCTTTAAGCTCCTGTAATGACTATCTGGAAGTAGAAAGCTTATCCAATACTGCTGAAAAACAACAGTTTGATTCTGCAGCAGATACTTTTTCCGCTCTAGTGGGAGTATATAACAGTACGATGGGTGACAATACCTACGGACAGAGAATGAATCTTATCCTTTCTCAATCAGGAGATGATTTAAGAACTTCTGGCGATTATAATGCCAATGACAGAAGAGGGGTAAGCTGTTTTGGAGCCATCCCTACCAATACGGAGCTTTTAAGACCTTTCTTAGACACTTATGCGGGGATTGAAAGAGCAAATCTTGTTATTAAAAATATCCCAATCTCTCCGGTATACCAGACAGGTTCAGCCGAAGATAAAAAATTAATGGACAGATATTTGGGAGAAGCTTTAACACTAAGGGCTCTTTTCTATTATGACCTTATAAAAAACTGGGGTGATGTCCCATTTCAGGATGTTCCTTCAGCAGATCTTCCAAGTGTGTATTTAGCGAAAACAGACAGAGATGTTATCTATGAAAAACTTCTGGATGATTTATTAAAAGCAGAAAACCTTGTTCCTTGGAGATCAGAAGGGAATACAACCGCACAAAGAATTTCAAAAGGCGCTGTGAAAGGATTAAGAGCAAGAATCGCTTTAGCAAGAGCCGGATATTCATTAAGAAGAGCTCCACAACAGATGTTACAGGGATCCAATCCTCAAAAATACTATCAGATTGCTTATGATGAATGTAAGGACATTATCAATTCCGGACAGCATCAGCTTAATCCTAGTTATGAGGGAATGTTCAGATCATTACACACCAACACTCAGGATGCTACCAATGAGGTGATCTATGCCATCGGAGCATTTGGAGGAAACTCAAAAACAGACAGTAAAATCGGGTATTATAACGGCTTAAGACATGATGATACTGACTGGAAATCTTCAGGAGGAATTAATGCAATTCCGGTGTACTTCTATGAATTTACAAAATATGATCTGAGAAGAGATGTTAATATTGCGATCTTCAGAGTAAATACTTCAAAACAAGAAGAACTTCAGACTTCTATTAACTGGAATGACGGAAAATTCAGAAAATCCTGGACATCAATTACCGGGACTTCTCAGAATCTTGGAATCGACTGGCCAATGATCAGATATGCAGATATACTTCTCATGTTTGCAGAAGCTGATAACGAACTCCATAGCGCACCATCTCAAGAAGCTATAAATGCTGTATTAGCTGTAAGACAAAGAGCTTATGCGGGAAATTTAGGACAAGTTGGAACTATTCCAACAGACAAAACGGGTTTTTTTAATTATATCGTAAAAGAAAGACAACTGGAATTCGGTGGAGAAGGACTTAGAAAATATGACTTAATTCGTTGGAACTTATTGGAAACAAAAATTAACGAAACGAGAACTAAGCTTACCCAATTCATGAATGGTACAGGTATTTATGCTAATGTTCCTGAATATATTTTCTATAAAAAAGTAGCTTACGATAAAACGAAAACAGCACAACAAAACGTTACAGACATCGACTTCTATACTGCGACTGGAGTTGCAAAATCAGACGTTTTCTATAGCCCGAACCAAAGTGTGGCGACACCTTCTGGCTATACAAAAGTAAACTGGAGACTTGCCATGACTCAGCCATACATCAGTGGTGATCCTATCAAGAGTTATGCGTACTATTTCCAGGCAAACAGGAAAGAATTGCTTCCAATAGCTTTGGATGTCATCAACTCTAACTATAACCTTACCCAGGATTATGGTTACTAGATAAAAATTTCACATTCATATCAAAGAAATACAGGCTTCATCCCACAAAGAGAAGTCTGTATTTTAACTAAAAATTTTTCAATGAACGCTTCCTCTTTTCTTAGAAATTTAACCGCATTTTCAATCTTTTTGATTCTCCTGCTAAGTTTTCTTTCTTTTAAAACTGAAGATAAAACGATCGTGGTTTCAAAAGACGGAAAAGGCAACTTTACTACCGTACAGCAAGCCATCGATGCCGTTGAAAATGGTTTTTCCACAAGAACAAAAATTGTAATTAAAGCAGGAATTTACAAAGAAAAAATTACCATTCCCGAAACTAAAGGAGCTATTGTACTGGAAGGAGAAAATCCTCAAAACACGATCATCACTTACGATGATTTTGCATCAAAAAAGAATCCGGAAGGAAAAGAGATCGGAACTACAGGTTCTTCTACGGTTTTTATTTACTCCAATAATTTTACAGCCAAAAATGTTTCATTTGAAAACAGTTCAGGAAGAGTGGGACAAGCCGTTGCAGTTTTAACTTCCGGTGACAGAATCAGTTTTGAAAACTGCCGGTTCTTAGGAAACCAGGACACTTTATACTTAAAAGGAGTTCAGGATTCACCGGATAAAACAAAACCATCGAGAAATTATTTTAAAAACTGCTATATAGAAGGAACCACCGATTATATCTTCGGAGCCGGAACTGCTGTTTTTGAAAACTGTACAATTTATTCTAAAGAAACAGCAAGTTACGTTACAGCCGCTTCTACCCCACAGGAAAACGAATTCGGATTTGTTTTTATTAATTCAAAAATCATTGGAAATGCAAAAGAAAATTCAGTCTACTTAGGAAGACCCTGGAGACCTTTTGCCAAGACAGTTTATGTCAATTGCGAGCTTAATTCAACCATACAACCTGTAGGATGGCACAACTGGAATAAACCTGATGCTGAAAAGACCACTTTGTATGCGGAATTCAATTCCAAAGGAAACGGATCTGATATTTCCAAAAGAGTGTCTTGGTCACATCAGATAACCGAAGAAGAAAGTAAAAAATACACCACACAGAATATTCTGAAAGGAAAAGACAACTGGAGCCCGTCAAAAAGTTTAAAATAAATTAAACCTAAAAAACACCAAAGAATTTTCAGTCATGAAAAAACAGTTCACAAAACTCTTCACGATAGGAATTGTATGTGGTATTTCCATATTCATTAACGCTCAGAATGTGTTAAGTTTTCCCGGTGCAGAAGGTTTTGGAAGATATACAACAGGTGGCCGTGGCGGAAAGGTGTATTTTGTAACCAAACTTTCAGATGACGGCTCAGAAGGAACTTTAAGATATGCTTTAGAACAGAAAGGTGCGAGATATATTGTATTTAAAACAGGAGGAACCATTTATCTGGAATCTCCTTTAAAAATAAAAGAAGGCAATCTTACGATTGCCGGACAAACAGCTCCAGGAGACGGAATCACGGTTGCCAACTACGAAACCTTTGTCGGTGCAGACAATGTGATGATACGATATATGCGTTTCAGAATGGGTGACCAAAAAAACTTTGAAGGCGATGCATTAGGAGCAAGGTTCATCAAGAATCTGATGGTAGATCATTGCTCGATGAGCTGGTCAACAGACGAGACAGTTTCTATTTATAATAACGAAAACACAACGCTTCAGTGGTGTGTGATTGCAGAAAGTCTGAGAAACTCTGTACATCAAAAAGGTGCTCACGGATATGGTGGAATTGCAGGTGGAAAATTTGCTTCCTTTCATCATAATATCTACGCTCATCACGACAGCCGAAATCCCAGATTGGGAGAATATGCAGGAAGCAAATTTGCATTGACGGATCTTACCGATTTTAGAAATAATGTGATTTATAATTGGGGACATAATAATATATACGGCGGCGAAGGAATGAATGTAAACATCGTTAATAATTATTACAAGCTAGGCCCCGCAACAATGACCAAGCAACGAATTGTTGCCATCGACAAAAATGAAAAACCGGAAACTGAAGTTTACAACATCTGGGGCAAATATTACATCAATGGAAATATAATCGAAGGAAATCCTGGAATTTCAAAAGATAACTGGCCGAAAGGTGTTTTTGCACAGATGAAGTCTTCTTATAATTTAACAGAAAAAGATAAAAATTCCATCAAAATTAATCAGCCTCACGATATTCAGAATAATATAAAAACAGATACCCCGAAAGAAGCTTATGATAAAGTTTTGCAGATCGGGGGCGCAAGCTTGGTGAGAGATCTGGTTGATTTACATATATTAAAAGACATAGAAAACGGAAGCTTCACTTACAACGGATCAAAAGGAAGTTCGAACGGAATCATCGATTCCCAGAAAGATGTTGGAGGATTTCCGGATTTGAAACCAGGTACTTCCCCATCCGATTCAGACAGCGATGGAATGCCCGATGAATGGGAAATTAAGAATAACCTGAATCCGAAAGTTGCTAACGCCAACGGAAGAGATTTAGATAAAAATTACGATAATATTGAAGTTTATTTTAACGATTTAGTCAAAAAAATAACGGAGAAGCAATAAATAACAGAACTGAAAATTTAGATAAGAAATCAACTTTAAAGTTTAAATCATGAATTTTATTAATCACAACATAAAATTATTAGTATTTGCAGCATTAAGCTCAGGAATGTTCTTAGCTTGTGCTCAGACAAAAACGGCAACTTCTTCAAAACCTTCAACAGAAACTTCAAAGTCAGGAAAAGTAGTTCCAGCCAATCTGAAATGGTCAGAAAGAATGATGCTTTCCGAAATGCACCGTTTCCCAGAAGCCTGGATGCTGGATTTCAGTAAAAGCCCGAAATGGACCTATCCTTCAGCAATTGTTCTCGATGCCGCTGAACAGTTATACGCAAAAACAGGTAAAAAAGAATATTACAGTTACATCAGCGAATTTGGTGAAAAGCTGATCAAAGATGACGGTACCATTCTTACCTATGATCTTGAAAAGTACAATATCGACATGCTGAACAGTGGGAATGTATTACTTTATCTTTACGAAAAAGAGAAAAAAGAAAAATATTTAAAAGCACTTCAAACATTACGTTTACAAATCGATGGGCAGCCGAGAACAAATGAAGGATCTTTCTGGCACAAAAAAATCTATCCGTATCAGGTTTGGCTGGATGGCTTATATATGGGAATGCCTTTCTATACGCATTACACAAAAGATTTCGTAACGGGAGCAGATGCCACTAAAGCGTATGATGATGTAGTTTTTCAGTTTGATTCGGTTCAGAAAAATATGTTAGATAAAAAGACGGGACTTCTTTATCATGGTTGGGATGAGAGCAAGGAACAGGCTTGGGCAAACAAAGAAACAGGACTTTCTCCAAATTTCTGGGGAAGAGCCATGGGTTGGTACGGAATGGCCATGGTGGATGTATTGGATTATTTACCGCAAAATCATCCGGGAAGAGCAAGGTTAATTTCTTACATAAAATCTTATGCAGATGCCATCATCAAAGTTCAGGATAAAAAATCAGGGCTTTGGTATCAGATTTTAGACAAGCCTTTGGAAAAAGGAAATTATGAAGAAGCAACAGCATCAGCAATGTTTGTTTACACAATGATTAAGGCGGTGAATAAAGGTTATTTGCCTAAATCTTATAAAGCTTATGCTAAAAAAGGCTACGACGGAATCATTAAAAACCTAATTACAGTTGATGAAAACGGCGTGGTCAATCTAAATAAATGTTGTGCAGTTGCAGGTTTAGGCGGAAAGCCATACAGAGATGGCTCTTACGAATATTATGTAAATGAAGAAATCCGTTCCAATGATGCAAAAGGAACAGGACCATTCATCTTGGCAAGTATAGAGTTTGAAAAATAATACTTTAAACCATTAAGAATAGGAAGAAGTTAAGATTCATTAAGTTTAAAATTAAGATTTATAAAGCGGACTGCTTAAAGCATAGCTAATCTTAACTATACTAATTCCTTAATAAAGTCTTAATGGTTAAAAAACATTTTTAATTTCAAACCAGATCTAAAATCTGATTTATGAAAACAAAAAACATTTTAAATATACTTTCAGTAACAGTTTTTTCTATTGCATCAAGCTATTTGAATGCACAGGAAAAAAACTACGTTTCCGAAGTTTGGACTGCCGATCAGGGAAAAAGTTACAGAAATCCAATTCTTTACGCAGATTACTCCGATCCGGATGCTATTCGTGTAGGTGAAGATTATTATATGACGGCTTCCAGCTTCAATGAAACTCCCGGATTACCTATTCTTCACTCAAAAGATATGGTCAACTGGAAATTGGAAAATTATGCGATTCAGGATATTTTGCCTAAAGAACATTTCTCTGTTCCAAGACGTGGAGATGCCGTTTGGGCACCGTCAATTCGTTTCCATAAAGGAGAATTCTACATTTATTGGGGCGACCCCGATTTCGGAATTTATATGGTAAAAACCAAAGATCCACTCGGAAAATGGGAAGAACCGGTTTTGGTCATGGAAGGAAAAGGGTTGATCGATTCCTGTCCTTTTTGGGATGAAGACGGAAATGCTTACTTAGTTCATGGCTGGGCAGGAAGCCGCGCCGGAGTAAAAAGTATTTTGACACTTAATAAAATGAATCCTGAAGGAACAAAGATATTGGATAAAGGCGTCCATGTTTTTGACGGTCATGATGCACATCCAACGGTTGAAGGCCCGAAAATGTATAAAAGAAACGGCTATTACTACATTTTTGCTCCGGCAGGCGGTGTAGCTACAGGTTGGCAATTGGTGTTAAGATCAAAAAATATTTACGGTCCTTACGAGGAAAAAATAGTTTTAGAACAAGGTACAACAAAAATAAACGGACCTCATCAGGGAGCCTGGGTAGACACGCCTTACGGTGAAGATTGGTTTTACCATTTTCAGGATGTTGATGCAGGAGGAAGAATCGTTCATCTACAACCTATGAAATGGGAAAATGACTGGCCTGTCATGGGAATCGACAATAATAAGAATGGAATCGGAGAACCGGTTTTAACCTATAAAAAACCAAACGTCGGAAAAACATATCCCGTCGTTACTCCGCCAGAAACTGATGAATTTGATGGTGAAAGATTAGGCTTGCAATGGCAATGGAGTGCCAACGAAAATATCGTTTGGTCTTCCAAACTTCCCGGACAGAAATTCTTAAGATTATTCTCCATGAAGGTTCCTGAAGGTGAAAAAAATCTGTGGAATATCCCAAATTTATTAACCCAAAAATTCCCGGCTCCGAATTTTGCAGCTTCAACAAAGGTTAAATTAACTCCCGAAGATGCCAAAGAAGGAAAAACTGCAGGACTCTTGATAATGGGATTAGACCATCAATCCATTGTGATCACCAATAAACCAGACGGATTTTATCTTCAACTAAGAAGAGCCGAAAAAGCAGATAAAGGAGAGGAAGAAAAAATTTTGTTTGAAACCAAATTAAAAGGAAATGAAGCCTATTTAAAAGTCAATGTAAATGAACCCAATGGTTTATGCCAGTTCAGTTACAGCGAAAACGGAAAAAACTTCATAAAAGCAGGTGACGTTTTTCAGGCAAAACCAGGAAAATGGATTGGTGCTAAAGTAGGCTTGTACAGCATAAGTACTGCAAAAGCACCTCGTGGCGGATACGCCGATTTTGATTGGTTCAGAATAACAAAAAATTAAATTTTAAAGTTCTCACTGATTTAGCAGATAACACAGATGATTGGGAATAACTTTTTCATCTATATTAAAAATCTGCGTTATCTGTCAAATCTGCGAGAGAAAAAATAAAAATCAGATTTTGAACTCAATCATTAAAAATTCAAAATCAATAAAACTCAAAAAATAAAATGAAGAAGTCTCTTAAAGTGATCGGTTTAGCAGCAGCAATGATGTTTTCAGGGCAAATTTATGCTCAGAACCTTGATATTTATAAAAACATTGAGTTTAAAATGCCTCAGGTTGCAGAAACTTCATTTGCAGCCAACACAGTTTCTATAACACAATATGGCGGTATTGCAGGGGGAAATGTAAAAAATACAGAAGCTTTCAGAAAAGCAATCGAAGATTTAAGCAAAAAAGGCGGTGGAAAATTAGTGGTTCCCCGCGGAATGTGGTTAACAGGCCCCATCGAATTGAAAAGCAACATTAACCTTCATGTAGAAGAAGGAGCGTTTATCGTTTTTAGTAAAGATAAAAATGACTACCCTTTGGTTGATGTGAGCTTTGAGGGATTAAACACCATCCGTTGCCAATCCCCGATTTCCGCAAGAAACGCGACGAATATTGCCATCACAGGAAAAGGCGTAATCGACGGAAGCGGCGATGCATGGAGAGCCATCAAAAAAAGCAAAGTTTCAGAATCTGAATGGAAAAATATCGTAAAATCCGGCGGCATTTTATCTGCAGACGGTAAAAACTGGTATCCTTCCGAAAGCTATAAAAAAGGCTTTGAAAGCAGTTCTAACTTCAATGTTCCTGATAAGATTTCTAAAGATGATTTAAAAACTGTAAAAGATTTCCTTCGCCCGGTAATGGTAAGCTTGGTAGGTTGTGACAAGGTGTTATTAGACGGTCCGACTTTCCAGAACTCTCCGGCCTGGAACCTTCACCCACTGATGTGTTCGAACGTGATTTTAAGAAATCTTACGGTTAGAAACCCTTGGTTCTCCCAAAATGGTGATGGTGTAGATTTGGAATCCTGTAAAAACGTTTTGATTTATGATAATACATTTGACGTGGGTGACGATGCGATTTGTATTAAATCAGGAAAAGATAAAGACGGCAGAAAAAGAGGAATGCCTACTGAAAATGTAATCATTAAAAATAATGTTGTATATCATGGTCACGGAGGTTTCGTGATCGGTAGTGAAATGTCCGGTGGCGCAAGAAATATCCATGTTTCTGACTGTACTTTTATTGGAACGGATATCGGTCTTCGCTTTAAAACAACACGCGGAAGAGGCGGAATTGTTGAAAATATTTACATTAAAAACGTTGATATGATTAATATTCCGACACAGGTAATCGGCTTTAACATGTTCTATGAAGGAGCATCTCCCGTTCTGGAAGACGGACAAAAACAGGAAGGAAACAAAGCTCCGGAAAAGATTTATCCTGTAACGGAAGAAACACCGGTTTTCAGAAATATTTTCTTTAAAAACATCAATGCGGTAAATTCTGATGAAGCAATTACATTGTTCGGCTTAGCAGAAATGAATCTTAAAAATATTGTGATTGAAGACTCCCAATTTGATACTAGAAAAGCTTTAACGATCGTAGATGCAGACGGAATTCAGCTGAAAAATGTAAAACTGAAATATGCTGAAGGAGCCGGAGCAACCATTTATAACAGTAAAAACATTAATCTTTCAACAGTAAAGTTTGAATCAGCCAACAAACCTGTTGTAAAAGTATTAGGAAATAAAACGGGAGCAGTATTGTTACCGAAAGAAATAACATCCGATAAAAATTCAATTTCTATCGGGACGGATGTAGCGAAAAATGCAGTTAAATAGTGTATCAATTATTTAAACCATTAAGGTAAAATTAGGTTGTTAAGAACATTTGAGCTGCTTTACTTTAAGATAAAATCAGAGTGATTTTCTTAATGAAACTTAACTTCTTCAATACTCTTAATGTTTCAAAATTTTAAAATTGGCCAACATGATTTTTAACCGAAAACATACTTATATTTCTATTTTTTTTGTGGGGACAATGGCATTCGGGCAGGTAAAACGTCCGAGTGCTACTCCTTACACAAATGAAGGTACTTTTGAAAAATTCAAAAAAAAATACCCTTTCACCACCCCTATCGATCGGGCTGTTCCACAAAATATCGGAATTGATAAGGACGTAGAATACACCAACATCAATGGGCTTTCCCTAAAAGCAAATGTTTATTACCCTTTAGATCGATCCAAAAAACATCCTGGAATTGCCATGGTTCACGGTGGTGGCTGGATTTCAGGAAGTAAGGAAAATGAAAAGTTCATGGCAATGGAGCTGGCTTCAAAAGGCTATGTGGTGATTGCGATCGGTTACCGTTTGGCCGATGTTGCGAAATATCCTGCCGGAGTTGAAGATATTGAGACCGGACTTCAATGGCTTAAGAAAAATCACTTAAAATATTCTTTAAACAAAAAGAAAATGGCAGTTTTAGGAGAATCTGCAGGAGCACAGATTGCCACTTTGGTAGGTGTCAAAAAAAAGAATAAAATTCAGGCAATTGTAAATGTGGATGGAATTGTCTCCTTTATTCATCCCGAAGCTGAAGAAAGTACTTACGCCGCTTATTGGCTTGGTGGCGACAGAGATATCAATTTAAAAAACTGGACTGAAGCTTCACCGCTGGAATATGTGGATAAAAATACCCCTCCTACTCTATTCATCAACTCTTCTCAGCCTCGTTTCCACGCGGGACGAGACGACATGATGAAAAAACTGAAGAGCTATAATATTCCGACTGAGTTTCACGAAATCAAAGATACACCGCATTCATTCTGGTCAGCTGAGCCTTGGTTTACAGAAACGCTGAATGTAACGGTTGACTTTTTAAATAAAGTTTTGAAATAATAATTTTAAACGCAAAGATTTATTAAAATAATAATGTTAAATTTTTAAGATAGCAAAGTAGGCGACAAGTCGCTAATGAAGCTTAATGATAATTCACCCGCTTAATCAAAATCAATTTATTGATTTCCTCTTTGCTCACTAAAATAAGCATAAAGAAAAAACAAACTTTGCGTTAAAAATAATAGAGTTTTATGAAAAAATTACTTTTAATTCTTCTTATTTCAATGGCCAATTTTCTCTTTGCAGAAAATGATCCGTACATAAAAATTACCGTTGCCAAAGACGGAAGCGGAGATTTCACATCCATTCAGAAAGCGATTAATTCTATCAGAGACTTGGGTCCGGCTGAAGCGTTGGTTTTCATTAAATCCGGAACGTACAATGAAAAAGTGGTTATTCCATCTTCAAAACATAAAATCACGTTAGAAGGCGAAAATAAAGACAATACCATCATTACCAACAATGATTTTTCAGGAAAGCTGGATTCGTTTAATGAAAAAATGACAACTTTCAATTCCTACACTTTGCTGGTAATGGGTGATGATATTAAAATCAGCAATCTTACCATCCAAAACTCCTCCTGTAATGAAGGACAGGCAGTCTCTCTCCATGTGGAAGGTGACCGTTTTATAATTAAAAACTCCAATATTTCGGGGTGTCAGGATACAATCTACTCTGCCACGAATCACAGCAGACAATATTTTGAAAACTGCTATATTGAAGGAACAACAGATTTTATTTTCGGACAGGCCACCGTTGTTTTTAAAAACTGTACCGTCAAAAGCTTAGCTGATTCTTACATCACTGCAGCTGCAACGGAAGCTGATAAGCAACATGGTTTTGTATTTTTTGACTGTAAATTAATTGCCAAAGAAGGTATTACCAAAGTGTATTTGGGAAGACCATGGCGACCTTACGCGAAAACAGTTTTTATTAACACAGAAATGGGAAAACACATTCTTCCCGAAGGCTGGAATCCGTGGAAAGGCGACAAGATGTTTCCTGATAAAGAAAAAACAGCGTATTACGCAGAATTTGGAAGTAAAGGAGAAGGTGGAAATGTTTCAAAACGTGTAAACTGGTCGCATCAACTGACGAAAAAAGATTTGAAGAATTATACATTAGAAAAGATTTTTAATGATTGGAACCCGAACATGAGTAATAAATAATCGGTAATGAGTAATGATAACCTCAATAAATCGACCTAGGAAAATGGAGCGTTAAGAAAATTAATTCTGTGAACGTTAAAAAAATTCTACTGTTTGAGCACGACACAAATAGTAAAACGAAGAACTAACATTGGATTCGTGCGAGTTTTAGAATTTTTAGAGAACAGAATTCATTTTTAGCGAAAGTTTCCAAGTCTTGAACTTTTGGTTCTTTTGTTTGACTACGTCGAATCTGCGATTTCAAGACAAAAGAACATTAATTTAAAATTTATTTAAAATGAAAAAAATACTTTTAATATTCAGCTTAGCCTTTTCAACTTTAATTTTAGCTCAAAAAAAGCCTACTCTGTTCCTCATCGGCGATTCCACCATGGCCAACAAAGAAAACCCCGACAAAAACCCTGAACATGGATGGGGACAGGTTTTACCACAGTTTTTTACCACAGGAATCGAAATCCAAAATCATGCGATGAATGGCAGAAGCTCGAAAAGCTTCAGGACGGAAGGAAGATGGGATAAAGTGGAAAAACAATTGAAAAAAGGAGATTTTGTGATTATTCAGTTTGGGCATAATGATCAAAAATTAAAAGATTCAACAAAATTTACGAATCCTTATACTCAATACAGAGCTAATCTGGAAAGATATGTAAATGAAGCCAGAGCCAAAGGAGCAACGCCCATTCTAATGACTTCTATTGTAAGAAGAAACTTCAACGAAAACGGAGTTTTAATCGATACACACAAAGAATACCCTTTGGTAGTAAGAATGGTAGCCAATGATTTGAAAGTTCCTTTTGTAGACATGCAATTACTCACAGAACAGCTGGAAATTTCTTATGGCCCTGAAAAATCAAAACTGTTGCATTTACATTTTAAAGCGGGAGAAAATCCATATTATGAAAAAGATAAAGCAGATGACACACATTTATCAAGATTGGGCGCAGAATCAGCTGCAAAATTGGCTGTGAAAGATTTGAAGAATTTGAAAATCGGGTTGGAGAAATATATTAAATAATTAAACTCTCGCAAATTTTTTAGATGACGCAGATTTAAATAAACAGTTGGTTTGTCATTCAGAGCGAAACGAAGTGAAGTGTGGAATCTAAACAAATTAATTCAATAGTGAATTCAGAGTTTAGATTCCTACGGAATGACAAAGTATATGCAGTAATTTACTATTAATTTTAAAATTCAAAAAACATACAAAAATGAATTTCAAGAAAGAACCTTTCTTTGACGGTAATTCCGAATGGGAAGATTTAGGAGACGGAGTTTCCAGACAATTTGTCGGATACAATTCTCAAGTGATGATGGTGATTGTAAAATTTGAAAAGGATGCCATTGGTGCTTTACATCAGCATTTCCATTCTCAGATTACGTACGTGGCTTCAGGAAAATTTGAAGTGACGGTGGATAGTGAAACAAAAGTCTTGCAACAGGGTGACGGATTTTTTGCACAACCTAATATTTTTCACGGGGTGAAATGCCTCGAAGCCGGACAGTTGATTGATGCTTTTACCCCTTTCAGAGAGGATTTTCTTAAAGATTAATATCTAAAAATTCAAACCTTATAGGTTTTTGAAACCTATAAGGTTTATGCATATACTTCATCAAATTAATTGGATATGAAAAAAATTACTTTCCTACTCTTACTTTCTTTTTTCGTTCGGTTATCCGCACAGGAAAAAATAATGGTTTGGCCGAAAAGTCAGATGCCCAATTCTAAAGGAATGCCTTTAAAAACAGAAGAAAAAGACGGAAGAATTATACAGATAAAAGAAACCGAGATGTTTGCTTTTCTGCCGCCAAAAGAAGAAAGAAAACAGATGGCGGTTATTGTCATTCCCGGAGGCGGATATTACAAACTGACTTATGATTTAGGAGGTTACCAGATTGCAAAGTGGTTTAATACTCAAGGAATTTCAGCATTTGTTTTAAATTACAGGCTGCCGACTTCTCCCGATTTAAAGCAAAGAGAAATAGCACCATTACAAGATGTACAGGCTGCCATAAAATACCTTAGAAAAAACGCAGAGCAATACGGTATTTCAGCGGAACAGATCGGTGTAATCGGAACTTCCGCGGGTGGCCATTTGGCGGCATCAGTAAGTAATATTTCTACAGATTATACTGAATTAAAAGGCGACTGGACATCCGTTCCTACTATTCCCAATTTTGCAATTCTAGTCTCTCCGGTTATTGATTTTGGAGAATTTGCGCACGTCGGAAGCCGAAACAGTCTGCTTGGTGAAAATGCATCCCCGGAAAAAATCAAAGAATATTCTATGCAGAATCGGGTAACGGAAAAAACACCGCCTACAATTTTATTTCATGCCCAAAACGACAAAACCGTTCCTGTGATGAACAGTATTCTGTACTATCAGGAAATGATCAAAAACAAGGTAAAAGGTGCATTGTTTATTTTTCCTGAAGGTGAACATAAGATCGGAATTACCAATAAATCTGAACTGACGGATAACTGGAAAAAACTATGCTCAGACTGGCTTAAAACCATAGGTAATAAGTAATAAAAAGCTAATATAGGAACACTTCGACAGGCTCAGTGTGATATCTCTAATACTATTTCTTATTAATAATTCATTGGTAACACTGTCATGCTGAGCTTGTCGAAGCATCCTAACAAATAAAAACCTTTTAAACATCTAAAAATGCTGAAAATCATCCAACATAAAATATTCTTACTGGTTTGCGGAACGCTTATTTCTGTTTCGGTTCAGGCACAGCAAAATTTAAAACTCACTTACAACAAACCTGCGGAAAACTGGAATGAAGCTTTACCTATTGGAAACGGAAGATTAGGGGCCATGATTTTTGGAGGAGCTTCACAGGAACATCTTCAGCTTAATGAAGAAACAATTTGGGCCGGAGAACCCGGCAATAATGTTCCGAAAAACACATTCGACAGCATTCAGAAAATAAGGAAACTGTTAAATGAAAGTAAATTTGAGGAGGCTCAGAATCTTTCCAACAGAACATACCCAAGACAGGCTCCAAAAGATTTGAATTACGGAATGCCATACCAGACAATGGGAGACTTGTTTTTGGACTTTAAAGGCCATGAAAATTTTAAAAATTACAATAGGACTTTAGATATTGAAAAAGCAGTCAGTACTATTTCTTACGAAGTAAACGGGGTGACCTTCAAGCGGGAAATTTTCTCGTCTTTTGCGGATAATGTGATTATGATCAAACTTTCTTCAGGTAAAAAGGGAAGTTTAAATTTCTCTATCAACGCTTCTACTCCACACTTGCAAAAATCTATTTTTACAGAAAATAACCAACTGGTTATCAATGGGACAAGCAGTTCGAAAGATAATAAAACCGGAAAAGTCAACTTTAAAACCATTGTTTTTCCTGTTTTAAAAGGCGGAAAACTAACCTCATCAAAAGATAAACTGGAAATTTCCGGAGCGGATGAAGTGGTGATCTACGTTTCCATTGCAACGAATTTCAAAAAGTACAATGATCTTTCAGCCAATCCTGGTGCAAGAGTTTCAGAATATTTACAATCGGCTTTAAATAAAAAATATGATGCAGAATTAAAAGCTCACATTAAAAAGTACCAGAAATATTTCAAACGTGTAAGTTTAGATTTAGGAACCACTGAACAGACAAAAAAGACAACCGATATCAGAATCAAGGAATTTGGAACTTCAAAAGATCCGGATATGGTGGCTTTGTATTTCCAGTTCGGGCGTTATCTTCTGATTTCTTCTTCTCGACCGGGAACCCAGCCTGCCAATCTTCAGGGAATCTGGAATTACCAGTTGAATCCGGCTTGGGACAGCAAATACACAGTGAACATCAACACAGAAATGAATTACTGGCCTGCAGAAAATACCAACCTCAGCGAAATGCACGAGCCTTTATTTGATATGATCCAGGATCTATCGGTAACAGGACAGGAATCTGCCAAAGAAATGTACCACGCAAGAGGCTGGAATATACATCACAATACCGATTTGTGGAGAATCACAGGAATTGTTGACGGCGGTTTCTACGGAATGTGGCCCATGGGTGGAGCCTGGTTAACACAGCACATCTGGAATCATTATTTATATTCCGGAGATAAGGATTTCTTAAAGAAAAACTATGAAG
This sequence comes from Chryseobacterium geocarposphaerae, assembly GCF_002797535.1. Taxonomy (NCBI): domain Bacteria; kingdom Pseudomonadati; phylum Bacteroidota; class Flavobacteriia; order Flavobacteriales; family Weeksellaceae; genus Chryseobacterium; species Chryseobacterium geocarposphaerae. Next base: position 103,142 of record NZ_PGFD01000004.1, on the reverse strand, counting down.
CTTTAAAAGGGTGCGCTTTGTTTTATCTTGATGTTCTTCAGAAGGATCCTTCCCAACAATACCTTGTTGTTTCACCTTCGATGTCTCCTGAAAATACATACGTAAAAAATGTAGGAGTTACAGCCGGAACAACAATGGATAATCAGTTGGTTTTTGATGTATTTAATAATTTCATCAATGCTTCAAAAATTTTAAATAAAGATCAAAACCTTTCCGATCAAATACAATCGGCTTTAGGCAAACTTCCGCCTATGCAGATCGGGCAGCACGCCCAACTACAGGAGTGGCTGAAAGATATGGACAAAACAGACGATAAACACAGACATATTTCACATTTGTATGGACTTTTTCCATCAGGACAGATTTCACCGTTCAGAAACCCTGATCTGGCAGAAGCCGCAAAAAATTCAATGATATACAGAGGAGATAAATCTACAGGTTGGTCAATGGGCTGGAAAGTAAATTGGTGGGCAAGATTATTAGATGGTAACCGTGCTTTTAAATTAATTTCAGACCAACTGTCACCCGCTCCTCTCAATAATAAAGGCGAATCAGGAGGAACCTATCCGAATCTTCTGGATGCACATCCACCGTTCCAGATTGATGGAAATTTTGGCTGTACCTCAGGAATTGCAGAGATGTTGCTGCAAAGCTATGATGGTTATCTTTACATTTTACCGGCACTTCCGGATGCTTTACCCAATGGTTCTGTAAAAGGCTTGAAAGCAAGAGGCGGTTTTGAAATTGATATAGACTGGAAAAATTCTAAACTTACAAAATTGGTTGTAAAATCTGCTCTGGGCGGAAATGCAAGAATCAGAATTGTGAAAGATTTAAATTTAAAATCTAAAACAAACTTCACTTTAGCAAAAGGAGAAAACCCAAATGGGTATTATCAAACGAATACGATTAAAACTCCTTTAGTTTCTGAAAAAGCTCAGTTAAAAAGTTTTGATGTTCCTGAAACTCAGATTTTTGATTTTAATACAGAGAAAGGCGGAACGTATACTTTTGAAGTAAAATAAAATTCAATAAATAATAAAATGCAACCGATTGAATAAAAAAAATAATCAATATTATAATTATATAAATATTAATATATTAAAATATAAAACTTTTATATATTAAATTTATAATTTTATACTTGTATCAAATAACAAAAAATTATTACTATGAAAAAAACATGTAAAGCTACCATTCTGATGGTAGCTCTGAGCTCAATCTTTGCCTTAACCGGCTGTGGACAGGAAGACATCAAAACTGATCTTACAGAAAATCCGAACAGCCTTACCATGAATGACATTTCTGAGACCAATGCAGTTGTTCCCTTAGCAGATTGCGCCGCTCCGGGATGGGCTTCTCAAAACGGCGGGACAACCGGTGGTGGAACAGCAGCCGAAACAACTGTAACCACGTATGCCCAACTAAAAGCAGCCATTGAAAATACCGCGGTAAAAGTGATCAAAGTATCCGGAACCATTACCATCACTGCGCGTATCTCATTTCAGGATCAAACCGGAAAAACCATTTATGGAACAAGCGGCGCCAAACTGGTTTCGACCGATCAGACAAAAGACGGTTCGGGAATTCTCAATATTAAAAGATGTAACAATATCGTAATCCGGAATTTGATCTTCGAAGGACCGGGAGCCTATGATACAGATGGTTGGGACAATGCTATTTTAGACGATTGCAGAAATGTCTGGATCGATCATTGTGAATTCAGAGACGGCGTTGACGGAAACTTTGACATCAAAAACAAATCAGATTATATCACGGTTTCTTATACTAAGTTTCATTATCTGAAACCTCCGAAAGCGGGTGGCTCAGGCGGAACTGATGATCACAGGTTCTCAAATCTGATCGGCTCTAGCGACACTTCTACAACAGATGCAGGAAAGCTGAACGTAACCTTCGTTCGTTGCTGGTGGGCTCCGGGTTGCAGAGAACGTATGCCGAGAGTGAGATTTGGAAAAATCCATATTGTGAACAGCTATTTCAACAGTTCTGTGAGCAACAAATGTATTGCAGCGGGAGTTCAGGCCAACATTCGTGTAGACGGAAACGTTTTTGAAAATGTAAAAGAGCCTATCAATTTAATGAGCGGATATACCGCAGTAACTGTTACCTCAAACAATACATTCACCAACGTTACGGGAAATACAGCAGGAAGCGGAACAGCATTTACGCCACCTTATTCTATCCCGACTTTATCTTTATCGTCCGTAAAGTCTGATGTGACAGCCAATGCAGGTGCTACCCTTACTGGGAACATCTGTAATTCACTATAATTAATTGTCCACCTGTAAAACAAGAAAGACTGAGAAATATCTCAGTCTTTTTCTATTAGACGAATGTTTGCTAATTTTCTATAAATCTGAATGAACTAGTTATCAGAAATTTTATTTTTCTCCAACCATTTCGGATATTCTTTATTGATCAGCTTATCCGCAAAATCACCAAACCAGCTGTAACCGTTTCTTCGTTCTTCCGAAACTTCATTGTAATTATATTTTACACTCCCGTCTCTGTCACCAAAAAGCGGCCTGTTATTATTAATATCATAAAACCTTGCCCAGATTACAGAACCTTTTTCTGCCGTTAGAGTTCGGATAGCTTTTCCGTTTACTTTTGAAACATTATAGCTATAGCCTTCAATTTTGTTTTGCTTGAACCATTTTACTGCCGATTTTATTGATTTTTCAACTTCAGGAGTAACCGGCTGCATCATTAAAAAACGTACAATCCCCACCGACTCTCCTGTTGCCAACGAAATCGGTTCAAAAGCTCTGGCTTTATCCGGCTGCAAAGTCAATTCATTGTACTGATCGCCCCAAATGGTCGGAATTCCTTTTTGTAATACCTGAGTTTTTAAAATACAGTCGATCCCTCTTTTCACGGCATCTTTTGACTTCTCTTTTAATTTTGAATCTACGACATCGAAATCATTTTTACCTTCAGCAACATTATACAAAACCGTCAAAGCATTAATCATCGCATTATCATTATACGTTACCTGTTTTCTATATAAGCCCGTATTCGGATAATATTGTGGAAAACCTCCGTTTTTATACTGCATTAGAAGAAGATAGCTGATTCCTTTTTCTGCAGCTTTCAGATATTCAGGATTTTTTGTTGTTGAATACGCTTTAATCAAAGCATTGATTTCCTTTGAAGTAGCATTATTATCAATGGTGGCGTGATCATCGCCTGTAGATTTTATCTTTCTTAAAAGGTCTTTATCCAGCGGTAAACTGTAATTGACTACAGACTTATCTTCCAGCTGCTTTCCCCATCCTCCGATCGGAAGCTGATAGATCAGCATTTTTTCTGCTAAAGTGTCTTTTACCTGAGCGGAAAGGTTAACGGCAGTTAGCCCAAAAGCGAATACGTATATTTTTAATTTCATCCTTACAATATTATTTAACCTTTACCTGTAAAGGGTTTGCTATAATCTGAGCCTGTTTTTGCAACATATTTTCCCAATCTTTTTGTGTTTGAATCTGCCCACTTTTCTGCCATGCAAATCCTGCATAATAAGTCAGTTTTTTCTGAGGTTTTGTAATGACCAGTAAATTACTCTGATCCGGAATTTCAGATGCAAAAGCAATTGATTTTTCTACAATACTAGGATCAACAACTATTCCTTCTCCTACGAAAGCATCATCAATTTTTTCCCAATGCAGATAATATCCATTCTTATCATTCAACTTTGCTTCTCCTTCGTTTTTATGTAGCGTAATTCCGATGGTGTAGTTCGGAACCTGTTTTTCAGCTTCAAAAGTCGATTCAAATTTTGAAAAATTAGATCCCAAATCCAAAGAAATTCTCTTCGTTTCCTGCACCCCAAACTCACTCCAAGGATGATAAGTTAATTCAAAAACCGTTCTCAACGGACCTTCTGCAATCGTTTTTGAGGTTACAAAATTTTGAGAAACCTGGAGTTTTCCGTCTTTCCAGATCCCGATTCCTCCGGTTCCACGGCTATCTCCAACCTGATAAGGATCGTAACCCTCACCCCGAGTATCTCTATGGTAATACATCGGATCCGTCAAATAACCTTTATACCAGTCATTAATGATAGATTTATCAGTTCTTTTCAACCAAATATCCACTCCACTCGAAAGCGTGCTTCCTTTCACTCCTGCCAAAGCCTCCTGCTGCCCTTTCGGACCATATACACGAAAAGCAATTTTATCATTTTCCCAGGTATAGTCATCTGCACGCTCAGGAACCAACCTTGAATATGTCGCCACCTTACTTACCGGAATTGGAGTTTTTGCATCCGCAACGATAGTATAAAATGCTGTCTCTTTTGCTCCCACTTTTGCCTGAAAAAGCAACTCATCATTTTTACCGTCTCCATTATTATCGATCCACTGAATCGTAAGATAATTATTTTGAGCATCTTTAATTCGAAGATCCGACTCTTTATTTTTCCCTAAAAACGACTTCAGCCGGCTCACCGGAATCGTAACCACTTCATTCCGTGCAAAGTCCAGAGTATTTTTCACCTGAATAGAAGTTTGTGCAGCTATAAAATCCACAGCAATGCAAACGATTGCACAACTTATTCCAAATCTTAGCTTTTTATTCATAACTCTCAGACGTTGTTTTTCTCAAAAGTAAAAATAATTTGGGTAATGATATATTATTTTGCTTAAAAATTTCTTAAAATTAGTCATGAATTAAAAAAAGCACCTACATTTCTGTAAGTGCTTAATTTTCTGTGGTCCCACCTGGGCTCGAACCAGGGACCACCTGATTATGAGTCAGGTGCTCTAACCAACTGAGCTATAGGACCTCAAAACTTGGTTAAATTTTGTGTTTGCAAAAATAGCAAAAATTCTTTCACCACAAAATTTTTTATTGCTTTTCTTGGCATAATTCTACCAGTACTCCATTGGTAGATTTAGGATGCAAGAACACAACTAATTTGTTATCAGCACCTTCTTTCGGTTCTTCGGAAATAAATTGAAAACCTTCTTTTTTCAGTCTTTGCACTTCGTTGTAGATATTTTCCACTCCAAATGCCAAATGATGAATACCTTCTCCTTTTTTATCTATAAATTTTGAGATCGGACTTTCAGGGTTACTGGCTTCCAAAAGCTCTATTTTACTTTCTCCGGTTTCATAGAAAGATGTAACTACTCCTTCCCTTTGTACGGTTTCTTTTTTATATGATTCTTTCCCCAGTAATTTAGCAAAGAGTTCATCTGAAACTCCCAAAGACTTTACAGCAATACCGATATGTTCTAGCTTCATAAATACTAATCAATAATTTAAATTGTAATTTTGATACTGCTTCTTAATTTCAAAGTATCAATTCAAACAAAAGTACTAAATTTGCAGAACTTATGGAAAGTAACAGACAAAGAAAAGTAGCACAGATTATACAGGAAGACTTCGCAGAGCTTTTCCGCCAACAGGCTGCCAACAGCCAACAAAGTATTTTAGTAACCGTTTCTGACGTAAAAGTAACGGCAGATTTAGGGATTGCAAAAATTTATTTAAGCATTTTCCCACAGGAGCACCGCAGTGCCGTGATGAAGGAAATAGAAGAAAACAAAGCTCAGTACAGAAATTTCATCGGCCAGAAAATGGCAAAACAAGTACGTGTAATTCCAAATCTTAACTTTTATCTGGACACCACTCTTGATGACGTGGAAAAACTGGAGAGAGAATTAAGAGGAGAAGGTGACAATCCTGTTTTATAGTACATTTTGAAGAACATTGCATTTTATATCGCATCCCGATACCTTTTAGCTAAAAAAGGGAGCACTGCCGTTACGTTTATCACGTGGCTTGCTGTAGGAGCGATGACCGTAGCTGTGACTGCGATGTTCGTTATTATTTCGGTTTTCTCCGGACTGGAAGATTTCAATAAAGATCTTATTGCCAACCTGCATGCAGATCTTACCTTAAAAAGCAGCTCAGGAAAAACGATTAAGAATATACAACAGGCAGAGACTACTTTAAAAAAGAACAAAGAAATTGTGAGCTTTTCTAAAGTGATCGAAGAAAAAGTATACATCAACTACAACGGCAAAGGCGATATTGCCTATTTACGGGGAGTAGATTCTGCTTATACGAAAGTGAATCCTATTGACAAAAGTATTTTCTACGGAACTTACCCAAGCTTCAAGTATTCCAATGAAGTGATTATGGAGCATTCCCTTAAAAACAGGCTTTCCATTCCTATAGATTCTACCTCGGATTTTGCTACGGTTTTCATGCCTAAACCAGGTACAGGAATTATTAATAAGGAAGAAGATATTTATAATAAGAAAAATATTTTCGTTACAGGAGTTTTTCCTGGAAATGATCAGCTCAACAACTACATTATAGCTCCTATTGAGCTTACTGAGGAACTATTGGATCTACCAAAGCAATCTGCCTATCAGATTGTGATTAAACTTAAAAATCCTGAAAACGCAGATATAGTAAAGCAAAATTTGATCTCACAACTTGGCAAAACGGTTGAAATCAAAACCAAAGAAGAGGAAAACGCCGCTTTCTGGAAAATGATTAATACCGAAAAGCTGTTTATTTACCTTATTTTTGCTTTAGTCATCTTCATTACGACCTTCAATCTTGCCGGAGCAATTATTATTCTTCAGCTTGATAAAAAAGAACAGGCCCGCTCACTCATTTCACTTGGATTTCCTTTAGCTCATTTAAGAAAAACGTATTTTTATACCGGAGTTCTTATTGTAATTTTAGGTATTATTTCAGGACTAATTCTAGGTACTCTTTTATGCTATTTTCAGCAGTATACTGAATTTTTTAAAGCCATAGGAACATTGCCCTTTCCTATTAAGATCGTAGGAAACAATTACATCATTGTAGCCCTTACTGCAGCAGTATTCGGGATACTAATTTCATGGTTCTTCTCAAAGATCAGCAAAGACTATATTACTAAAAGTTAATACACAACGTTTCATTTTTTTGTATCTTTACGCCCCCAATTTTAAAAAATGAAACGAATATTATTTTCTTTGTTGTTTGCAGTTGTATTTATCAATGCGTTTGCACAAATTCCGGCAGGGTATTACAACGGAACAACAGGACTTACTGGAGCCGCTTTGAAAAGCAAGCTTAATCAGATTATCACCAATGGTCATATCGATCATGGCTATAATGGCCTTTGGAGCGGTTATCAGACTACCGATCGTGATTATTATTATGAAAATGACGGAACAATTTTAGATATTTATTCCGAAAATGCCAATGGCCCGGATCCTTACACATTTACTTACTCAACCAACCAATGTGGCTCTTACAGCACAGAAGGAAACTGCTACAATAGAGAACACGTAGTTCCACAGAGCCTATTCAACAGCAACTCTCCTATGGTTGCAGATATTCATTTCATTAGAGCTACTGATGGAAAAGTAAATGGAATGAGATCTAACTATCCTTACGGAAAAGTAGGTACAGCATCTTTTACTTCTTTAAACGGATCTAAACTTGGAACCTCGGTCTCTCCTGGATATTCAGGAACGGTTTTTGAACCTGTTGATGCTTTTAAAGGCGATGTGGCAAGAATGATTTTTTATTTTGTAACACGATACGAAACGCAGCTTTCCGGGTTCAGTTCAGGAAATATGTTGGGAAATTCAGCTTTTCCGGGTCTTCAAACCTGGGAGCTTAATCAATTACTAGCCTGGAATGCATTAGATCCTGTTTCTCCTGCAGAAATCGGAAGAAATAATGCTTCTTATATTTATCAGGGAAACAGAAACCCTTATATTGATCATCCTGAATATGTTGATCAGATTTGGGGAACACCAGTTGTTGATACCCAGGCCCCAACAGCACCAACTAATTTAGTAGCCAATAACCCTACCAGCAATTCAATTTCTTTAAGCTGGACTGCAGCTACAGACAACATTGGAGTAACAGGTTACGATATTTATTTTTCAAACGGAGCTTTCTATGCTACTGTTACAGGAACCACAGCAACAGTTCAGGGATTAACTCCTTCTACTACCTATACATTCTATGTTATTGCCAGAGATGCCGCTGGGAACTCATCTCCACAAAGTAACAATGCAACAGAAACAACTCTTGCAGGACAACCGGGCGGAGGAAGCTGTGGCACTGAAGATTTCAGCAATATTCCTGCAGCTTCTTCAAGCTATGCAAACCAAACATGGACAAATAACTCCATTACATGGAATGCAACCGATGCAAGAACAGACCAAACCATTACAGGAAAAGCAATTACCATAAGAGACGGTTATTTGCTAAGCTCTACCCTTTCCGGCGGAATCCAAAGCTTAACCGTAAAAACCCAGTTAAAATTTACAACAGGTACCGACAGCGCTTTAAATCTATTAATAAATGGTGTTCAGGTTGGGACAATTCCTTATACAACAACAGTAGGAACATACACAATCAACAACATCAACATAAGCGGAAACGTTACCATTAAACTTGTCAATCCTGTTTCAGGGAATAGAGTGGCTATTGATGATTTAAGCTGGACGTGCTACACCAGTCTGGCGACTTCAGAAACTTCAAAAGATGGCGCATTCGGAATTTATCCTAATCCTGTTAAAAACAACGAGCTTTTTGTAAAAGGCGAAAACATTAATAAGATCACAAAAGCAGAAATCATTGATCTTTCAGGAAAGCTTATTCAGGTGATCCATCATCCGTTTAAAAATTCTAACAAGATAGATCTTAAAAACCTGTCAAAAGGAGTTTACTTATTAAAAACAGATATAAATACCACAAAATTCATTGTGGAGTAAATACAAAAATTTAATTTATAAAAGACCGAAATTCTCGGTCTTTTTTTTATTTTTGAAATATGATTTCCAATAAAAAATTAGGCTTAATAGGACGTAATATCTCTTATTCTTTTTCAAAAAAGTTTTTTGAAGACAAATTTCAGAAACTGATGCTGAAAGATTTTTCTTACAGTATTTTTGATTTAAATGAGATACACGAGGTTGAACAGTTATTTTCAACCTCCGATCTTTTAGGGTTTAATGTAACCATTCCTTACAAAGAAAAAATCATTGATTACCTGGATGAATTGAGTGACGAAGCTCAGAAAATAGGAGCTGTTAACTGTGTCTTAATTAAGGATGGTAAAAAAACAGGATACAATACAGATGCTTTCGGATTTGAAAAAACCTTGCTTCTTCATAAAAAGCCACACCAAAACGCTGCGCTTATCCTAGGCAACGGAGGAGCCGCGAAAGCCGTTCAATATGTTTTAAACAAACATGGGATCAGTTCTATTACCGTTTCCAGAAGCACGGAAATTAATTTCGATAATCTGGATCAGGCAACCGTTGAAAATCATCCTATTATTATTCAATGTACTCCTGTAGGAACTTTCCCGAATGTAGAAGACTGCCTCAAATTTCCTTTTGAAGGACTATCTAAAAATCATCTGGTTATTGACTTAATTTACAATCCCAATTATACCCAATTCATCATTAATGCATCCGAAAAAGGAGCAAAAACAGTGAATGGGTATTATATGCTGGAACAGCAGGCAGAAAAAGCTTGGGAAATTTGGAATTTTCAAAAAAAATAACATAAATTAGTGTTTTAATTGGCTTTTTACTATATTTAAAGGATATTAATGCCACTCACATAAAAGACTTGCTATGACTACAGAAAACAACCTTTCTGAAAACGAAGAAAAGAAAAACGCTCAAGAAGTATCTCAACAAAACCCATCGGAAGAAACCGTTTCTTCTCATGAGCCCCCTCATGATGAAGATACAGATTCTGTGGAAGATCAGGAAGAAGAGGTTGAAATTTCTTTAGCGGAAGCTTTAAAGGAAATGGAAAAAATCATCAACACTCCCAATGCTGGTGAAAATTTCAAAAAATTCAACCTTTTAAAAGAAAAAGCAAGTCACCACATCCATGATGAGATAGAAGATAAAAAGCATGAATATGTAGAAGCTGGAAATGCTCCTGAAAATTTTAGTTACGAGCATCCTCTGCAATCTAAACTTTCTGCTCTAGTCAACATCTTTAAAGAAAAACATGATTCTTACCAAAAAGGTCAGGAAGAGGAGCAAAAGAAAAGCCTGGAACAACGCCAGAATATCATTGAAAGACTTAAAAATCTATATACCAATTCAGAGCCGGGAACAAACCTTTTCAAATCAATCCGTGAAATAAAAGAGGAATGGTCTAAAGCCGGGCAGGTTGCGAAATCCGAATTTAAAATTCTTAACAACAATTATTTCCACCATCTGAACCAGTTTTATCAGATGCTGGATTTGAATAAAGAGTTTCTTGAGCAGGAATACAGCCATAATCTTGAGAAAAGACAGCATATCATAGAACGTGCAAAAGAACTTGAGAATGAACCTGTCATTCAGAAAGCACTGAATGAGCTTCAATATCTTCATAAACTTTGGAAAGAAGAAGCCGAACCGGTTGCAGAAGAATTCCGTGAAAAAACCTGGGAAGAATTTAAAGAAATCTCTAACAAAATACACGAGAGAAAATCTGAACTTTCTGCTGCAATAGAATCTGAACAAAGCATCAATCTGGAGAAAAAGAACCAGATCATCGCTGAAATTAAGAAGCTTTCAGAACCAACAGAAGCTCCTAACCATAATTACTGGCAAAATGCCATCCGAAGAGTTGAAGATCTTCGTTCAGAATTTTTGAAAACCGGAAGTGTTCCTAGAAAGCTTTCCAATCAGAACTGGACTGATTTCAAAACAACACTAAGAAACTTCAACACAACGAAGAACAATTATTACAAATCATTAAAAGGATCTCAGCAAAGTCATCTGGAAGAAAAATTAAAGCTTATCCAGACCGCTAAAGACAATATGAACAATGAAGAGTGGGACATTGCGGTACCATTATTCAAAAAGCTTCAGGAAGACTGGAAAAAAATTGGCCACGTTCCTAAAAGTATGACCAATAAGATCTGGGATGAATTCCGTGATGCTTGTAATACATTCTTTAACAACTACAGAGAAAAAAGTAATACCTCTACAGATAACTGGAAAGAGAATTACAAACATAAAAAAGAACTTCTTGATGAGTTGAAAACCATCACTAATGAAGATGGCAGCATCGAAAAGATTGAGGCGATTAAAACCGCTTGGAATAATATAGGAAAAGTGCCTAGAGAAAAAATCTCTATCAATTCCGAGTTCAACAAAACGCTGAGAGAAAAGCTAAAACTGAATAAAATCAACGAATTAGAGCTTAAAGAAGAAGGACTTTCTGAAAACCAGTTAACCGACAAAGCAAGAAAAATTAAGAGTCAAATATCTGATCTTGAAGCAGAAATCGTAAAACTGGAAAACAACTTAGCGTTCTTTAATAAGCCATCGAGAGAAAATCCTTTATTAAAAGATACTTTCGATACTATTGATGAGAAAAAAGCTCATTTAGAAACCTTAAGACAAAATCTTCACAGCATAATCGCAGGAGAATAAACTTATTAAAAATCTAAAAAGCGGAGCCAAATAATTTGTCTTCGCTTTTTTCTTTCCTATGCAAGACGAATTTTATATCAGAAGATGTATTGAGCTTGCCCAAAAAGCAATCGGCAATACCTATCCAAACCCTTTAGTGGGAAGTGTAATTGTTCATAATGAAAAAATCATTGGTGAAGGCTACCATCATAAAGCAGGAGAACCTCATGCAGAAATTAATGCCATCAATTCCGTTAAGGATAAAAGTTTAATTCCAGAATCTACCATTTACGTTTCCCTGGAGCCTTGTGCACATTATGGAAAAACTCCACCCTGTGCTTTAAAGATTAAAGAGCTGGGGTTCAAAAAAGTAGTGATAGGTGCAATGGATTCCCATGACAAAGTGAACGGAAAAGGGAAAAAGATCATCCAAGATGCAGGCATTGAAGTCGTTTCCGGAATTTTAGAAAATGAGTGTATTGAGCTGAATAAACGATTTTTCACTTATCATGAAAAGAAAAGACCATATATCATTCTAAAATGGGCAGAATCCGGAGATGGTTTTCTGGATAAAGATTTCAAGCCCACCTCTATTTCCAATACCTTAGTCAATCAATTCGTTCATCAGTTGAGAGCCAATGAACATGCTATTCTAGTCGGAACACAAACCGCTTTAAACGACAATCCAAGCTTAACAGTAAGAAACGTAAAGGGTGTGAATCCTGTAAGAATCTTAATTGATTTTAATCTAAAAGTTCCTCACGATTTCAGTATTTATAATAACCAGGCTAAAACCTTAATTTTCAATTCTATAAAAGAAGAAAACAAGGAGAATATTCATTTTATTAGAATTGAAAAAGAAAATTTTCCACACGATTTAATGAGTTCTTTGTATAAAGAACAGATTCAGTCTGTTATTATTGAAGGGGGAAGGTTTACATTACAGCAATTTATTGATGAAAATCTTTGGGATGAGGCTATTGTTATTAAAAATGAAGATCTGAAATTAGAAAACGGGACTAAAGCTCCTACTTTAAGTAATATAAAACCTTGCAAAACCGAATATTTCAGAGGTAATACTATTGAATTCTTCCAATTAAAAGCACTATAATCATCTAACAATCAAAACTTAACATAATAAATATCTTATAATTTATCACCATCCTTTGAAATTAATTATGTAATTTCATGATGAAGCTAAAAATATTATCATGAAAAATCTAAGAAAATTAACAACAAGGAACTAAAATCTGTGAACGGAGGAATTCAAGATTGTTACTATCTTATTGATGGAACCAAAGTTTGTCCATGCAATCCTCACACTCAATACAACTGTAATGGTAAATGTGTTCCAATTGAACAAGCGTGCGCTATTCCGCACCCTGAAATTTAGAAATATTTATTATTAAGAATCTAAAAAATTCCAAACAAAGATTAAAAAACATCGTCGGAGGAATAGCCCTAAAATGCTGCACATATTATCCACCAAATTTACAAAGATATTGCGCAACCCCCATCAGGCATGAGCTGTCCGCCACTCTGACTTGAAGGAAGCTTTCCTTGCTAATAAGATTAAAGAGAACTTTACCGTTCTCTTTTTTCATGCAATATTCTTAAAAAGCTTTAACTTTGAAAAATTAATTTAAATTCAAGGCACAATAAGCTTCCTTACAAGATATGTTCAATTTTAAGACGATAGAATCTGCAGTAGAAAATACCTTATTAAAGGAAAAAGGAAGCAAATTCATCGGGTTTGCTTTTCCTGTGAACAATGAAGAAGAACTAAAAAATGCTTTAGAAAAAATCCGTGCAGAGCATCCAAAAGCAACACATCATTGTTATGCCTTCAGAATAGGCCTGAATGGTGAAAATTATCGCGCCAATGATGACGGAGAACCTTCCGGCAGTGCAGGTTTACCGATTTACAATCAATTATTAGCTAATGAAATTACTAATGTCTTGGTTATATCCGTTCGCTATTATGGAGGTACAAAACTGGGAGTATCAGGATTGGTAAAAGCCTATAAAGAATCGGCAAAAATCACATTGGAAGAAGCCAATATCATTACTAAAGAATTAGAAACAGAAATCGAAATTAAGTTTCAGTTTAACCAGCAAAATACCATCTTTACCCTACTTTCAAAATTTGATGCTAAAGTGTTAAATTTTGATGCTCAGGAAAATTGTATTCTTACAGCTTCACTAAAAATAGCACAAAAAGAAAACATCTCGGACAAATTGTCCGAGATGCAGTATGTTTCTTTTAAATTTAAAGAATAATTAATCCCTTCTTCCGCCCATAAATAGGGATAACCAGTAGAGAAGCTGTGCCAGCGAACCGATAGCCGCTACCACATAGGTTCTTGCCGCCCATTTCAAGCTATCCTGCACTCCGACATATTCTTCTGAAGTAACAGTTCCTGTATCTTTCAGCCATTTCATTGCCCTGTTGCTTGCATCGTATTCCACAGGAAGTGTCACAAAAGCAAACAAAGTTGTAAAGGCAAACATCAGTACCCCAATTCCTAATACCAGTCTATTTCCTGTTGGGTTATCAATGGTACGTGTCGCAGCCATGATCATAATCCCGGCAATCAGAACAAACTGCATCAGATTAGAACTTATACTTACTACAGGAACCAATTTGGATCGTAGCTGAAGCATAGAATATCCTTTAGCATGCTGAACTGCGTGACCGCATTCATGTGCAGCAACCGCTGCAGCAGCGGCATTTCTCTGCATATAAACACCTTCAGAAAGATTTACTGTTTTATTTTCCGGATTGTAGTGATCCGTTAATTGCCCAGGAACTGAAATTACCTGAACATCCGTGATCCCGTTATCTCTTAACATCTTCTCAGCAACTTCCTTTCCTGAAAGCCCGTTGCGAAGATGTACATTTGAATAATATGCAAATTTTGATTTCAATCTCGATGAAACCCACCAGCTTACGAGCATCGAAATACCGATAATTATATAATAACCGTAGTAACCTATCATTTTATTAGATTTTAAATGTGTTTTTTTTACTATTTTGATGTAAAAACTGTGCCAAAGTATTGTATTTAATTAATTATATTTGTCTGTCTAATTAGCGTCATACATTATGTCGAAAGTCTCCATTATTGAAGTAAAAACCCCGGATCAGGTAAAGAAATTTGTCCGTTTTCCGATGGATTTATATAAAAACAACCCTTATTACGTTCCGGCATTCATCAATGATGAAGTTAACGTTTGGAATCCCAAGCAAAATCCTGCCCTTCAATACTCCGAAGCCAAACAGTTTTTAGCCTATAAAAACAATACCGTTGTCGGCAGAATTGCTGTAATTATCAACCACAAAGAAGAAAAAGAACTGGGAATCAGAAAAGTCCGTTTCGGGTGGATCGATTTTATTGATGATGAGGAAGTTTCTCAGGCGTTAATTCAGACAGCTGTAGATTTTGCAAAAGAGAAAAATATTGACACTATTGAAGGACCAATGGGCTTCACCAATCTGGACAAAGCAGGAATGCTGACATTGGGTTTTGACAAACTGGCAACAATGATCGGAATTTACAATAGTGAGTATTATCCGAAGCATCTTGAAAAATTAGGATTGGTAAAAGAAAAAGAATGGGTGGAATTTGAAATCATCTTTCCCGATACTTTACCTGAAAAAATCTATAAATTCAACGAACTGATTTCTCAGAAATATCATCTAAAGGTTCTGAGATTTAAAACGAAAGAAGAAATCTTACCTTATGCTGATGCCATGTTTGATCTTCTGGATGAAACTTACAAACATCTTTCGACCTACACTCCTATTTCCGATGAGCAAAGAAAAACATATAAGGAAAAATACTTTCCTCTTCTGGATAAAGATTTCATTATTTGTATTGTAGATGAAAACAATCATCTGATTTCGTTTGCCATCACAATGCCTTCTTATTCTAAAGCATTACAAAAATCGAAAGGAAAATTACTGCCTTTCGGATGGTGGCATTTCCTGAAAGCCGGAAAGAAAAACGACAGAGCAAATTTTTATCTGATCGGAATTCATCCAGATTACCAAAGACGTGGAGTCACTTCAATTATTTTTAAAGAAATCTGGGATGTTTTCAACAAAAAAGGGGTGAAATTTCTTGAAACCAATCCCGAATTGGAAGAGAATAAGAGCATTCAGCTTTTGTGGCAGGATTATAATCCTGTAAATCACAAAAGAAGAAGAACCTATTCACTAAATATTGGCAATAAATAAAGGCTAATTTCTTACCCTTAACATTTTAATATCTTTTCATGAAACCACACCTTATTATTTTCGCCATTTTAATTGCCGGATTTATTTTTTATAATTTCTTTTTTAAAATAGAGGATGACAAAACCAACACTGTAGTTAACATAATGTATGCAAGTGTTTTATTTGGTTATATTTCATTTATGGCCTTTTCTTTACTTAAAAAAATGAAAAAATAACTACTATTTTTATTCATTCTAAATTACCAATTTTCTCTATTTTCATCCTATTTTAAAGCTGATAAATTTCATGCTTTCTTGTTTATTCGCTAAATTTGCAAATTGAGATAATAATGCAAAAATGAATTTACCTGAAAGTTATATTCCAATCCTTTTACAGGCAGGTGTTGCGATAGGTTTCGTAGCCATTTCTTTGCTTGGAGCGCATTTTTTAGGTCCAAAACAGAAAAAAGGAAATTCTGTAAAAAACCAAAGCTGGGAATGTGGAGTCCCGGTAGAAGGAAATGCAAGAACACCGTTTTCCATCAAATATTTTTTGACAGCGGTATTATTCGTACTATTCGATATTGAAATCGTATTTTTTTATCCATATGCAGTTAACTTCAGAGAATTCGGAATGGAAGGATTCTTGGCAGTACTTACATTTGTGGCGATTTTCTTCATGGCATTTTTCTATGTCTGGAAACGCGGCGCATTAGATTGGGATAAATAAAAGAAATTATAAATTTTAAATTACAAATTTTAGATGGTGATTTTAATTAAGGTTAACATTAACAATAATTTAGAATCTAAAATTTAAAATCTAAAATCTACTAAAATGTCAGATAACAAACCAGTAATAAGAACAGATGCACCTGCTCCGGAAGGATTTGAAGGAGAAGGGTTTTTCGCAACGAAACTGAGCAGTGTAATCGGGATGGCTAGAAAATTTTCTCTTTGGCCGTTGCCTTTTGCAACCTCTTGTTGTGGTATCGAGTTTATGGCTACCCTGAACCCTACGTATGATGCTTCAAGATTTGGTATGGAAAGAAACTCTTTCTCACCAAGACAGGCAGATATGCTGATGGTTTGCGGAACTATATCTAAGAAATTAGGACCTGTCCTAAAAGAAGTGTACACTCAGATGGCAGAGCCGAAATGGGTGGTAGCAGTGGGAGCTTGTGCTTCCAGCGGTGGTATTTTTGATACCTATTCTGTACTGCAAGGTATTGATAAAATTATCCCTGTAGACGTTTACGTTCCGGGATGTCCTCCAAGACCAGAGCAGATTATCGAAGGGGTAATGCAGGTTCAGGCTTTGGCAGAAAGCGAAAGCATCAGGAGAAGAGATATGCCAGAATACCAGAAATTATTAGATTCTTACAACATAAGCAACTAAGGGAAATGACAAACGAATTTGTATTAGAAGCAATCACAAGAGAATTTCCGGAGTCTGTAATCGCGAGTTCTGAGCCATATGGAATGCTCACAATCGAGGTGAAGAAAGAAGATTTGAAGAAAATCGTTCATTATCTTAAAGATTCATCATTAGAAATCAATTTCCTTACAGACGTTTGTGGAATCCATTACCCTGAATTCCCGGAAAAGGAAATCGGCGTAGTTTATCATTTACATAATATGATGACTAACTTCAGATTGCGTCTGAAAATCTTTATGTCCAGAGAAAATATCGAAGTGGATTCTTTAGTGGAATTGTACGCCGGAGCTAACTGGATGGAAAGAGAAACTTATGATTTCTTCGGAATTAAATTTAAAGGCCATCCGGATCTTAGACCTATTTTAAATATGGAAGATCTTGGATACCACCCGATGTTGAAGGAATATCGTTTGGAAGACGGCACAAGGACCGACAAGAACGATAGCATGTTCGGAAGATAATAGCGGAAGGCAATTAGCCAAAAGCAAATAGCTAAAAGCAAACATTATGAAAGATAACTCATTATCTAATATACTAAACCAGTACGACAGTAAGGAGCAAATTGATGGGCAACTATATACCCTCAATTTAGGACCAACCCACCCTGCAACACACGGGATTTTCCAGAATATCTTAACGATGGATGGAGAAAGAATCCTTCACGCGGAGCAAACGGTAGGATACATCCACAGAGCATTTGAGAAAATTTCTGAAAGAAGAAATTACGCTCAGATCACTACCCTTACCGACCGTATGAATTACTGTTCTGCACCAATTAATAACTTAGGTTGGCACATGACAGTGGAGAAGCTAATCGGTGTTGAAGTTCCAAAACGCGTAGATTATATGCGTGTCATTTTGATGGAATTAGCAAGAATTGGTGACCACCTTATCTGTAACGGGGTAACCGGGATGGACTCCGGAGCAATTACCGGTCTTACTTATATGTTCATCGAAAGAGAACGTATTTACGATATGTACGAGCAAATCTGCGGAGCGAGAATGACAACGAACATGGGAAGAATTGGAGGTTTCGAAAGAGATTTTACTCCAAAATTCCATGAATTGATTAAGGATTTCCTTAAAACTTTCCCACCAAGATTCAAAGAATTTTGTACTTTGTTGGAAAGAAACAGAATTTTCATGGACAGAACCATCGGAGCTGGAGCAATTTCAGCAGAAAGAGCATTAAGCTATGGTTTCACTGGTCCAAACTTACGTGCGACAGGTGTAGATTATGACGTGAGAGTTGCACAGCCTTATTCTTCTTACCAAGATTTCGACTTCATTATTCCTGTGGGAACATCAGGAGATACTTACGACCGTTTCATGGTTCGTCAACAAGAGATCTGGGAATCAATCAAAATCATCAAACAAGCATACGAAAACCTTCCAGAAGGGCCATTCCATGCGGATGTTCCTGATTTCTATCTTCCTGAAAAGGCTGATGTTTATCAAAAAATGGAAGCATTGATTTACCATTTCAAAATCGTAATGGGAGAAACGGATGTGCCTAAAGGTGAAGTTTACCACGCTGTAGAAGGTGGAAACGGAGAACTAGGATTCTATTTGGTAAGTGATGGTGGAAGAAGTCCTTACAGGCTGCACTTCAGAAGGCCATGTTTTATCTACTACCAGGCGTATCCTGAGATGATTACAGGTTCTGTAATTTCTGATGCGATCGTAACCATGTGTAGTATGAATATTATTGCGGGAGAATTAGACGCATAAAAAAATTATAGATTTTGGATTATACATTTTAGATTAATCCAAACTACATATAAAAATTGAAATTTTTTAGAATTTAAAATCTAAAATTCAAAATTTAAAATTTAAAAAAGTGAGCGAAACAATAGCTTTTAAACCGGAAAGTTTAGCACAGGTACACAAAATTATCGCAAGATATCCTGAAGGAAGACAAAAGTCTGCTCTTATTCCTGTTTTGCATTTAGCGCAGAAAGAATTCGGAGGATGGTTAGATGTTCCTGTGATGGATTATGTTGCGGAATTATTAAGTATTAAGCCAATTGAAGTATATGAAGTAGCAACGTTCTATACTATGTTCAATATGAAACCGGTTGGTAAATATGTTTTGGAAGTTTGCAGAACCGGACCTTGTATGGTTTCAGGAAGTGAAAAAATCCTTGATCATATCAGGACAAAACTGAATATTAAGGACGGACAGACTACTGAAGACGGTATGTTCACATTAAAACCTGCTGAATGTCTTGGAGCTTGCGGATACGCTCCGATGATGCAGTTGGGAAAATTCTTTCATGAAAATTTAACGATAGAAAAAGTTGACGAAATCCTTGATCTTTGCAGAGAGGGACAAATCGCTTTGGATTAATTAAAATATACAATGAGTAAAAAACTTTTACTTAAAAACGCACATATAGAAGGCATTCGCTATTTCGAAACATACCGAAAGAATGGTGGTTACGAAGCTGCTGAAAAAGCCTTGAAAATGACACCCGACGAAATTTTGGAAGAAGTAAAAGCTTCCGGACTTCGTGGACGTGGTGGAGCAGGATTCCCAACCGGGATGAAATGGAGCTTTCTGGCAAAACCGGAAGGCGTTCCAAGACACCTGGTAGTCAATGCTGATGAGTCTGAACCGGGAACTTTCAAAGACAGATATCTGATGGAATTTCTTCCTCATTTACTGATCGAAGGGATGCTGATTTCATCTTACTGTTTAGGTTCAAATGTTTCTTATATCTACATCCGTGGAGAATATTCCTGGATTCCCGATATTTTGGAAGAAGCGATTGAAGAAGCTAAAGCGGCAGGATTTTTAGGTAAAAACATATTAGGAACTGGTTTCGATTGCGAAATTTACGTTCAAAGAGGTGGTGGAGCTTACATCTGCGGTGAAGAAACTGCATTGCTTGAATCTCTTGAAGGTAAAAGAGGAAACCCTAGACTAAAACCGCCATTCCCGGCTGTAAAAGGACTTTGGGAAAGACCAACGGTAGTCAATAATGTTGAATCTATCGCGGCGGTGGTTCCAATCATTGATATTACAGGAGCTGAATACGCCAAAATCGGTGTGGGAAGATCTACAGGTACTAAATTAATTTCTGCTTGTGGAAACATCAACAAACCGGGGGTTTATGAAATCGACATGACAATTACGGTTGAAGAATTCATTTACTCTGAAGAATACTGCGGCGGTATCAAAGACGGAAAAAGATTAAAAGCATGTATCCCTGGAGGAAGCTCAGTTCCGATCGTTCCAGCCAATTTATTATTGAAAACCGTAAACGGAGAACCAAGATATATGAACTATGAATCATTGGCAGACGGTGGTTTCGCTACCGGTACCATGATGGGTTCAGGAGGTTTCATCGTATTGGATGAAGATCAGTGTATCGTAGAACATACCATGACTTTGGCGAGATTCTATAATCACGAAAGTTGCGGACAATGTACTCCTTGCCGTGAAGGAACGGGATGGATGTACAAGATTTTAAAGAAAATCGAGAAAGGAGAAGGGAAAATGGAAGATATAGATCTTCTTTGGGATATCCAGAGAAAGATCGAAGGAAACACGATTTGTCCATTGGGTGATGCAGCAGCTTGGCCTGTTGCAGCAGCTATTCGTCACTTCAGAGATGAATTCGAATGGCATGTTAAAAACCCTGAGTTGTCTCAAACTCAAAATTATGGATTAGCACATTATGCAGATCCAATTCCTGCTGTTGAAAACAATGCTTAGAATGAAAAATTTATTGGTAGCCGGCATATTGATGTCGGGGATTGCCTTTGGACAAGTCAAAAAGGATACATTAGAAAGGGAATATAAATTGGAGGCGACTCCATATAAAGTTGAAAAGAAAGAAAAGCCTCTTCCTTTAAGTAAAAAAGGTCAGATGTTCGCTTTCTTTGGTTGGAACAGAGGAGCTTTTAGTAACTCTGACATTCATTTCAGTGGAAACGGTTATGATTTTCAGCTGAATAATGTAGCTGCAAGAGATAAACCTACCAAATTTGGAATCGTTTATTTTGATCCAAGCTGGTTTACGGTGACGCAATATAATTTCAGAATAGGATATTTTATTAAAGATAATTTAGCCCTTGTTCTTGGAATTGACCATATGAAATATGTAATGAAACAAAATCAGACGGTTGACTTTTCAGGATATATTTCAGATCCGAAATATGCAGCAATGGTGCAGAACGGACAGGTAAATTTAGCTGATGAACAGTTCCTTACTTTTGAGCATACAGATGGACTTAATTATGAGAACTTAGGTCTTGAGAAATATAAGAATCTTGTTCATAAAAAGAATATAGATTTGGTATGGTCTTATGGAGCCGGATTAGGAGTAATGTTCCCGAAAAGTAATATCAAGCTTTTTGGAAATGAAAGAAGCGACCGTTTTCACGTTGCAGGTATGGGAGCCGATCTTAGATCAAGTTTAAACATGGTTTTCTGGAAAAACTGGATGTTGAGAGCAGAAGTAAAAGCCGGATATATCAATATGTGGGATATTAAAACCACATTAAACAATAAACCGGATAAAGCTCGCCAGGATTTTGTTTTCGGACAAGCACTTGCAGGAATCGGATATACATTCAATACAAAAAAGTATAATTAAAATATAGCTTAGGTG
The DNA here is from genome assembly GCF_002797535.1 of Chryseobacterium geocarposphaerae. Classification (NCBI taxonomy): domain Bacteria; kingdom Pseudomonadati; phylum Bacteroidota; class Flavobacteriia; order Flavobacteriales; family Weeksellaceae; genus Chryseobacterium; species Chryseobacterium geocarposphaerae. The sequence goes on along the minus strand of NZ_PGFD01000004.1, from coordinate 81,453 downwards.
CTAAAGGCATAAAAGCGAAAAGCATAGAATATGAGCGAAGAGGTTAAAAAATTCAAAATAACTATAGACGGACAGACTACTGAAGTTTTGCCTGGGACTTCTATTTTGGAAGCAGCAAGACAAATCGGTGGAAAATCTGTACCTCCTGCAATGTGCTACTACAGCAAATTGGAAACCAGTGGAGGTAGATGTAGAACTTGCCTGGTAGAAGTTTCTAAAGGATCTGAAGCAGATCCTCGTCCTATGCCAAAATTGGTTGCAAGCTGCAGAACCAACGTAATGGATGGTATGGAAGTAAAAAATCTTACTTCTGAAAAAGCTCAGGAAGGTAGAAAGGCTGTGACTGAGTTTTTATTGGTAAACCACCCGTTAGACTGTCCTATTTGTGATCAGGCTGGTGAATGTCATCTTCAGGATTTAGGATATGAACACGGTGTGGAAAATACAAGAACTGAATTCGAAAGAAATACTTACGAAGCTGATGATCTTGGTCCGCACATCAAATTGAACATGAACCGTTGTATTCTGTGTGCAAGATGTGTATTAGCAGCAAACCAGTTAACAGGAGAAAGAGAGCATGGAATTCTTTTCAGAGGAGATCACGCTGAAATTTCTACTTATTTAAATAAAGCTTTAGACAATGATTTCATCGGAAACGTAATTGACGTTTGTCCGGTAGGAGCATTAACAGACAGAACAGCCCGTTTTGCAAGCAGAGTTTGGTTTACAAAACCAATGAATGCATCTTGCAAATGTGATAAGTGTTCAGGAAAAGCTGTAGTATGGATGAAAGGTGATGAAATTGTAAGGGTTACTGCCAGAAAAGACCAGTGGGGTGAAGTGGAAGAATTTATCTGCGACACGTGCCGTTTCGAAAGAAAAAGCCTGAGCGACTGGAACATCGAAGGTCCAAGACACATCGACAGACATTCAGTGATTTCATTGAACCACTATGAGAAGCCTAAAGATGAGCTAAGAGTTTTAGACAATCCGATGGCTAAAGAAATCAGTGAAAAAGACGAAAAATAATATTAAATTATAAATTTTAAATTATAGATTTTAAATGAATTACAATCTATAATCTAGAATCTAAAATCTAAAATTCAGAATGGATTTACTTACATTTAAACTTATACTTGTATTAGCGCTTTTCCTGCTTTCGTTAACGATTGCAGCCTACTCTACCTGGGCAGAAAGAAAAGTTGCCTCTATCATGCAGGATAGAATTGGGCCTAACAGAGCAGGGCCTTTCGGATTGCTGCAGCCTCTTGCTGACGGTGGAAAGTTTTTCTTTAAAGAAGATTTTACACCTGCCAATGCAGAAAAATTCCTTTTCGTATTGGGGCCGGCTTTGGTAATGTTTATTTCATTAATCACCGGAGCGGTTATTCCTTGGGGTAAAAGTTTAAATATTGCAGGTACTTCTTATGATCTTCAGGTGGCTAACATCGATGTTGGTGTACTTTTCATCATCGGAATGGCTTCAATTGGTGTTTACGGAATTATGATCGGGGGTTGGGCTTCGAACAACAAATATTCATTATTAGGGGCGATTCGTGCTTCTTCTCAGATGATTTCTTACGAATTAGCAATGGGATTGGCTTTACTTTCTATTATTATGATGACGGGAAGTTTAGATTTAAAAGAAATTACAGCAAGCCAGACCAATGGAAAACTTTGGGGAGTTATTCCTTGGGTTTCAGGTCTTAACTGGAATATTTTCTATCAGCCGATCGCTTTCCTTGTTTTCATTGTAGCAGCTTTGGCAGAAACAAACAGACACCCTTTCGATTTACCGGAATGTGAATCTGAATTGGTAACAGGATATTCTACAGAATACTCATCCATGAAATTAGGATTATATATGTTCGGTGAATACGTGAATATGTTTATTTCCAATGCATTTATGGTAGTGCTTTTCTTCGGAGGTTACAACTATCCGGGAATTGAATGGGTAACTCAACACTGGGGTGAAAACACAGCAGGTATCCTGAGTATTGTAGCATTCTTAACGAAAACGGTAATCGGAATTTTGATCTTCATGTGGATCAGATGGACGCTTCCAAGATTTAGATATGACCAATTAATGCATTTGGGTTGGAAGACTTTAATCCCAATGGCATTGGTAAACTTGCTGGTTACAGGAGCTGTAATTTTAGCATTTGGAAATTAAAATTTAAAATTAATTAAGATAACGGACAAGATTAGTCTAAAATCTAATGTCTAACATCTAACATCTATAATTAAATGAAACTTACGAACAGATCAAAAGTTGTTTCTAATAAAGAAATGACCCTTGCTGAAAAAATCTACTTACCTGCGATTTTTACAGGAATGGGGATTACATTTAAGCATGCTGTAAGAACCGTATTGAAAGGTGCTCCCGCAGTATATTCATATCCGGAAGTACAGAAACCGAGAGCAGATATCTGGAGAGGTCAGCACGTTTTGAAAAGAGACGAGGAAGGCCGAGAAAGATGTACGGCTTGCGGACTTTGTGCGGTGGCATGTCCTGCAGAAGCAATTACAATGACTGCTGCTGAAAGAACAAAAGAGGAAAAACACCTTTACAGAGAAGAGAAATACGCTTCCGTATATGAAATCAATATGCTGAGATGTATCTTCTGTGGTATGTGTGAAGAAGCTTGTCCTAAATCTGCTATCTATCTTACCGACAGATTGGTAGACGTGGAAACCAACAGAGGTTCTTTTATCTATGGAAAAGATAAATTGGTTGAAAAAATAAATGAAAGGATTGATATCACTGAAAGACAATCCGAGAAACAAAAAAATGCGGTAAAATAATGGATCAGTTTTTATTTTTCTTGGTGGCGTTTTTAGCAGTGGCAAGTGCGGTGTATTTCGTATTTGCGAGAAATCCTTTATATGCTATTTTGTCATTAATTGTTACGATGTTTTCTATTGCGGGTATGTACATCCTTCTGAATGCACAATTCCTTGCGATTATCCAGATTATTGTTTACGCCGGAGCGATCATGGTATTATTCCTTTATATCCTGATGATGCTTAACCTTAATAAACAAGACGAAAGTAAGAAGAACAATACTTTAAAATTTATTGGAGTTTTTACGGCCGGTCTTTTATTAATTGGTGTTCTAGGAGTATTCAGAGGAGTTCAGGACAACCATATTGCTGTTGAAAATGTAGACAGAGGTGTTGGTTTGACAAAAAATCTGGGTAGACTTTTGTTTAATGAATATGTTTTACCGTTTGAGCTTGCATCCATCCTTATTTTGGCAGGTATCGTAGGTGCGGTATTAATCGGTAAAAAAGATTTATAAAATTATGGGAGAAGTAAATACATTTATACAAAGCATCCCTCTGAATTATTTCATCATTCTTTCTTCAGTATTGTTCTGTTTGGGAGTGTTGGGAGTATTGTTGAGAAAAAATGCTATTGTTATTTTGGGTTGTGTTGAGCTTATGCTAAATTCTACGAACCTTTTATTGGCCGCATTTTCTGCGTACAAGGGTAACGGCGACGGACAACTTTTAGTTTTCTTCATTATGGTGGTTGCTGCTGCAGAAGTAGCAGTAGGTTTGGCAATTATTGCCATGCTGTATAGAAATACCCGTTCTGTTGATGTTAGTATATTTAATAAATTAAGAGGATAGGAATGGAGAATTTAGTATATGCAATAGTACTTTTACCACTTTTAGGGTTTCTTATTAATGGTTTATTCGGAAAAAATCTTCCAAAAATTGTTGTAGGTAGCTTGGCTACGGCAATGGTTTTTGCATCTTTCTGCATCGCAGTGAGTATTTTCATGAATTTTGATTCTGAAAGTCAGCCTGTAATTGTAAAAGCTTTTGAATGGTTTAGAATAAACGGAGTTCAGATCAATTTCGGATTCCAGATTGATCAGTTATCATTAATGATGGTGATGATCATCACAGGGATCGGATCTTTAATTCACCTGTATTCTATCGGATATATGAGCCACGATAAAGGTTTCTATAAGTTTTTCACTTATCTGAACTTATTTATCTTCTCAATGTTATTATTAGTAATGGGAAGCAACTACCTAATCCTATTCATCGGATGGGAAGGTGTAGGATTGTGTTCTTACTTACTAATCGGATTCTGGTATACCAACGAAGAATATGGTAAAGCGGCAAGAAAAGCTTTCATCATGAACAGAATTGGTGACCTTGCGTTATTGATCGGTATTTTCATGATTGCCGGACAAACAAACGCTGTTGATTACCTTACGGTAGCAGAAAACGCAGGAAAATTTGAATTAGACGGAAGCGTAATTATCTTTATTACGGCGAGTTTATTTATCGGTGCAACGGGTAAATCTGCTCAGGTTCCGTTATATACATGGTTACCGGATGCGATGGCTGGTCCAACTCCAGTTTCTGCGTTAATTCACGCGGCAACGATGGTAACTGCGGGTATCTATTTAGTAGTAAGATCAAACTTCTTATTTACTTTAGCACCAACTGTTCAGGGAGGAATTTTATTCATCGGATTCTTAACAGCTGCTTTGGCAGGATTCTACGCACTACGTCAGAACGATATCAAAAAAGTATTGGCCTATTCTACGGTTTCACAGCTTGGATTTATGTTTATTGCTTTAGGACTTGGAGCGTATACAACAGCGATGTTCCACGTAATGACGCACGCTTTCTTCAAAGCATTATTGTTCCTGGGAGCAGGTTCTGTGATCCACGCCATGAGCAACGAGCAGGATATGCGTTTTATGGGAGGTCTGAAAAAATACATTCCGATCACTCACGCAACTTTCCTAATCGGAACATTGGCTATTTCAGGATTCCCTCTATTATCAGGGATGATTTCAAAAGACGAAATTTTAGTAGCAGCCTTTGCTAAAAATCCAATCTATTGGGTATTATTATTCATTTTAGCGGCTATTACTGCAACCTATATGTTCAGATTGTACTATTTAACTTTCCACGGAGAGTTCAGAGGTACTGAAGATCAAAAACACCACTTACACGAAAGTCCGTCAAATATGACCTTACCATTGATCGTATTGGCTATTCTTTCTGTTGTAGGAGGATTAATTAACCTTCCTCACTTCATCGGTCACGGTCATTATGCAAAATTAATGGAGTGGTTGAAGCCGGTTCTTACTGAGGAAAGCTTTAAACAAATGGAAGCTACTCTTTCGGGAGTTCCGTTTGGTACTGAAATGATACTTTTAGGAGCAACAGTTCTAATGTTCTTCTGTGTTTGGTTCATCGTTAAAAATACTTACGTGAACAAGAAAAAACAAGCACTTCCTGAAGAACAATATACCGGATGGGAAAAACTGTCTGCTAAAAAATTATATGTTGACGAACTTTACAATGCATTAATTGTAAAAACTGTTGAAGGATTAGGACGCGGAGGAAAGATGTTTGATAAAGGTATTCTTGATCGTTTTGTAGACTTCGTAGGCGAAGGTGCCGAAGACAGCGGAAAAGCGATGAAGCGTATTCAGAACGGAAATGTTGAGAATTACATTTTGATCATGTCTTTAGCTGTAGGAATTATACTGATTGTTAACTTTATATTACAATAATGTCTGGTTTATTATTAACATTATTACTATTACCTCTAGTAGGTTCGGGATTAGTTTTTGCGTGGAAAGATAAATCCAGCAAATATTTGGCATTGGGAATTGCATTGGTTCAAATGCTTGTAACGTTCTACATCGCGGCGGATTTTGATTTTAATCCGACGGTAGACAGCGTATTGCAGCACGAGATCAACTACCCTTGGTCACAATTTATGAAAAGCTCTCTTCACTTCGGTATCGATGGGATGAGTTTGCTTCTTTTATTGCTGACTAATATTTTAACGCCAATCATTATTTTATCTTCTTTTAATGAAAATGTAAGCTACAGAAACACATTCTACGGTTTGATCCTGCTAATGCAATTCGGTCTTGTAGGAGTTTTCACTTCGCTTGACGGGCTATTGTTCTACATTTTCTGGGAAGTAACTTTGATTCCGATCTGGTTCATTGCCGGACTTTGGGGTCAGGAAAATAAAAGATTTGAATTCACTACGAAATTCTTCGTATATACATTCGTTGGGTCATTATTCATGTTAGCAGGATTGATTTATGTGTATAACAACTCTGCATCTTTTGCGCTGACAGATTTATATAATGCTCAATTAAACGAAACACAACAGACTGTGGTATTCTGGTTTATTTTCTTTGCTTTTGCAGTGAAATTACCTGTATTCCCTTTCCATACTTGGCAACCGGATACCTATACCTATTCACCGACTCAGGGGTCGATGCTTTTATCGGGTATCATGCTTAAAATGGCAGTATATGGAGTGATGCGTTATTTATTACCAATCACTCCCCTTCCGATTGCAGGAATTTCAGGGCAGATCGTAATTATTTTGGCAATTGTGGGAATTGTTCACGGAGCATTGATCGCGATCATTCAGACTGATATGAAGAGAATCATTGCCTATTCTTCTTTTTCTCACGTTGGATTAATGGTGGCAGGTATCTTCGCTTCTGCGGTGGTTACTTTAAGAGGAACTTTCACAATAGAAGGTGCTGAAGGAGCTTTGGTACAAACTTTTGCTCACGGTATCAACGTGGTAGGTTTATTCTACTGTTGTGATATTTTATACAAGAGATTTAAATCAAGAGACATCAGACAAATGGGAGGTTTGGCGAAAGTAGCTCCTAAGTTTGCGGTGTTGTTCCTGATCATTATATTAGGTTCAATGGGAGTTCCGTTGACTAATGGATTCATCGGGGAATTTATCTTGTTAAAGTCTGTATATGATTTTAACGGATTGGCAGCGGTAATCGCCGGTCTTACGGTAATTCTTGCTGCTGTCTATTTATTGAGATTCTATGGAAAAGCAATGTTCGGGCAAGGTGATGATGCTGTTTTAAGCACAGTAAAAGATCTTTCTGCAGTAGAATTCTCTGTATTGGCAAGTTTAGCGGTTTTTGTGATTGTATTTGGTATTTTCCCACAACCGATAATCGAAATGGTGAATAGTTCGTTGAAGTTTATCTACCAATCAATGGTAAGCTAATTTGATATTTTAAGAAATGAGTGTTTTAATTATTGTTTTCCTAACGGCAGTTGTTGCGTTATTTTCAGGAGTTTTTGAACAAGGGAAATTCGCAAGATACATTGGGATTTTGGGATTAATCATCGCATTATGGGTAAGTTTCATGCCTGAATGTGCTTTCTTTGCACAGTACAGACATATGTATGACTATACCGGGAATACTGCGTTATTCACAAAAATATCAATCGTAACGACATTATTATTATTCTTTTTGGGAGGTTTTGCATTCAGCAACCACAGAAGCCACCAGTCAGAATTATACGCATTAATGCTTTTCGCATTGTGTGGTGGAATTATCCTTTTCGGATATCAAAACATGGTAACGCTATTCTTAGGAGTTGAAATCCTTTCTATTCCTTTATATGTAATGGCGGGAGCTAACAAAACAGATCTAAGATCAAACGAAGCTTCCATAAAATATTTCCTGATGGGGGCATTCGCAACAGGTTTCCTATTGTTTGGTATTGCATTCATCTACGGAAGTGTTGGAAGTTTTGATTTATATAAAATCCAGAATTTCGGAGTTTCAAATCCTCATGATGCCATGTTCATCTTGGGTGTATTATTGATTCTTTGTGCATTGGCATTCAAAGTAGCATTGGCACCTTTCCATATGTGGAGCCCTGATGTTTATTATGGAGCACCTTCATTGATCACGGCTTTTATGGCGAGTGTTGTAAAGATCTCAGGATTCTTTGCTCTATTCAGATTAATGACGATCGGATTCGGTGGCGTTACAGCAGAATGGATTAATGTTTTCGGGGTATTCTTAATTATTACCTTGCTTTTGGCAAACGTTATGGGGCTTGCTCAGACCAATGCAAAAAGAATGTTGGCTTACTCTTCAGTTTCTCACGCTGGATACATCGGGTTGGTATTCTTCGGAATGACAAGCCTTTCTACTTACAATTTGGCGTTCTATTTATTTGCTTATGCTTTGTCTACAGTAGGAGTTTTCATGTGCTTAATTTATGTTGAAAAACTAAAAAGAGAGACTTCTTTCGGAGCTTTCAAAGGATTGGCAAAAACAGAACCTTTATTGGCAACCGTAGCGGCAATCTCTATGCTTTCAATGGCGGGAGTTCCGTTAACGGCTGGTTTCATGGGGAAATTTGCTTTATTCTCTCAGGCAATGAATTCTAATCACGGGGTTTTCCTCGTATTGGTAGCGGTTTTAGGATCTGCAGTTTCTATTGCGTACTATTTGAGATTGATCATTTCCATGTTCTTCTTCAAAGAAAGCACATTCAAATCTTCAGAGAAAGTAACCCTTACATACAATATCGTTGGAGTATTCGTTATTGCTTCGATTATTGTCTTAGGTGTTTTCCCTGATTTATTCGCAAGATTAGTAGGGTTCTAAAAACCTTAACATCATAAAATTTAAAAACCTTTCAAACAAATTGAAAGGTTTTTTTAATATATTTTTTCGATTCCTTGTCACTTGTAGTAGAATTACTACAAGCTATTTTTTTCCTTTTTTATAGCTTTATATCATCTGAAAGATATTTGATGATGGACAACAATTTTATCAAATATAAAGTGCAACCAAAAGATAGTCTTAATTCTATCGCATTTCGTGTGAATATGAACGAACTAGAGCTTAAGGAGTTCCATAATAAACATTGCGAAAAAATGGATAAGTTGTGGTTCGGAAACTTGCAGGGCGTGAAATTTATTTTAATACCTATATCTTATATTTCTAAAACAGAGCAAGAAAGACAATTACAAAAAAAACTTCCATCAATTGTAGATATAATTTCATTTCATTCCTCTGAATATACTGTCACAGAGAATATTGAACAATTCAATCAAGATCAATTACAGCTTAATTATAAAATTCGTTTGGATGTTGAGGAGAAAAAGGGACAGATTATTGTAAAAACCCAGCAAACTGATTTTAGAAAAAATAATATTGTTCCCGATGACAAAGTAACATCTTTTGCTCTCGCCTGTATGGAAAAGATCTCCCCTATTTCGTTCATATTATCAGAAGGGAAAATATCAGCATTGGCCAATCACAAGAGTCTGGTTCAAAAATTTAAAGATAAAGAATCTGAACTCAAAGATTTTTTTATCGGTGATGTAGCAAATTCCTATATTGATTTGTTCAGTGAAAATATTTCCAATGAAGATTATTTTTTAAGACAAATGCAATGCACCTTGGTTTATAAAATATTATTTCCCGATATCAATTGGTTTCATAAAAAAGCCGAATGGAAAGAAAAATTTGCCATTTATTATAATTCATTTCCATTAGAATTTAATTTTAAAAGCGAATATTTTTATGAAAATCCGGAGTATATTGAGACAGTTCTTACCGGAAAAATATCAGAAAACTGCAGTTTTCAGGAACTTATAAAAGGTTCTCGTATTAGAGATGAAAATGATGTAAACAAATTAAAGGCCAATATACATTTACATTATTTTACAAATAAAATCACAAGACAGCTATCCGAAATAAAACTAGAGATAAACATTTGGTATAAGGATAAATTATTTCACAAACACAAATTACATCTAAAAGCACAATCATAATATGAAAATATATATCACAAAAGCCAACGACAGTTTTGCCAGTATTGCTCAAAACTTCAGTATAAAGGATGAAAATTATTTAAAAACTTTTCACAATCTCTCCTGTCCTGAGAATGACATTATACACGGAGAACCTGAAGTAGGTAAACAAGTTTTTATTCCTGAAAACCCTCAATTTTTAATAGATAAAAAAGTTCTTCAATCAGACGAAAAGCTAAATTTAGAGAAAGAGCTAAATTATACTGAAGAAAGCTATACTGATGGTCAACCCTCAAATGAAATACTTCTAACAGAAAACAAAAGCAATACTCTTTCCGAATCTTCAAAAAAGGACGACAGTACAACACAAAAAAGTGATGATTCCAGTGAACATGATGGAAAATATTTTGTGATTCAAAAAGGAACCTGCCAATGCAACCAAGGCTTTAAATTTCCAAAATTTAAAGTCACAAGCCATCAGAAACATTACTGGAATAATGCCGAAAGTCAAGCAGATTATCTTGCTGTCACAGAAGATGATCTTCAGTTGGATCCTGCCATTCAACCTTTCGGGCAATGTAAGCTTAAGCCAACTTCTGGCGGCTATCTTCCTTGTAACTATGCTCCTGCAGGAAAATGGCAGAAAACATATGAAAAAGTGAAAATTTTAGGGAAAAGCTGTCTTACAGAGATTTCTGAACTGACATGTGTAACCGGTGGCAAAATTACGGTTCTGAAGCACGGTCAACAAAGTGGGATCAGTAATACCCAAATTTCCAATGCCAATCCTATAGAACAACAGATTTACAATCCGTTAGTAAATATTGATGAACTAAAAGATGAAATGGATAATGAAAATAACTATGCACATTAAAACTGTAAGACAATGTCAAAAAAAGGTGTAGCAAAAATATCTGGTCCATCAAATCCTCGAATAGGTGCACCTGCAACTTATTCAGTGATAGAATGGTATCCTGAAACTCCTTCTAGTCAACGTAATGGTAGTAATATTACATGGGAACTTTTCAGAAGAAGGAGTAATGGCAATTATACTTCTACAAATATTAAAAAGAAAGGTATTACAGGAACATTCACTTTTGAAGAGAAAGCGCTTGGACAAAAGTTCTTTGTAGAAGGATACCTCAATTCCCCGGAAAGAAAAGGCAACACCATTATCCATATAGAACCTGTAAAAGGAACTCCGAAAATCCTTTCCTTAACCCTCCTTAATAGTAATAAGAAAAAAATTACAGAGAAACCGAAATACGGACAGACTTTAGTTGCGGAAATAAAAACGCAAAATATGTTCAAAGAAAAATTACTTATGCAGATTTGGGAACGGGATACCGCAGCAGATACAGGGCATAACAAAGATGAAAACACCCTGCTCTATGAAAAAGAAATCTTAGTTAATGCCAACGGAATAAATGATGAGAAGATAATTCTCAACGAATTAATGATGAAAAAAGCTCAAGGAACTGGTTTTTCTTCCATTATGGAAGGAGGAGAGCATGAATACTATTTGGTAGTAAAGCAAAATACTTTTTCAACCTATAGCCCACAAACAGTTCAGATTCTAAATCAAAAAATTACAGTAAAAGGAAACGGAAGTAATCCTCCTGCTAAAAATCCCGATACAGCTACTAATGTAGACCAAAATGTTAATCAGCAAAATTCAACAGGTAAGTGCCCACGATGTGAAGTACTTACAGAAGATGAGCTAAAAGCAGTTTTTCCATCAGTAACAAACACAACATTAATTAAAGAAATCGTTAAATCTTTTAATGAGTTTTGCAAAAAGTTTAATGTTAATACCTGCACACTTAAAGCTCATTTTTTTGCACAGGCAAAACAGGAAAGTGGAGATTCATTAACACCTGCCATAAATGGTGAAAGCATGAATTATAATATTGCAGCATTAAAAACAACAGGCTTTTTAAATGTATCTGCGTCGTACATGTTTGGGAATAAAACCGGAATTAAAATGGCTGAAGATCTGGGAAGAAAGGCAAACGAAGGAGCTTTGGATTTAGACAGGCAAATAAAAATTGCCAATTTCGTATATGGCCTTGATCCAAAAGCAAAAACATTAGGAAACAAGGCTCCTACTGATAATCAGAGTTTAAGTGAAAATGACAATGAAGGCTGGAGATACCGAGGAAGAGGAATGCTGCAAATAACTGGAAAAAATAATTATACAGATATTGAAGCTCATGTAAATAAAGTTTTGGGTAATCAGACGTTAAATATTAAAGATGGACGACAATACGATGGAAAGTTTACGGCAACTGAAGCTCTGCTTTCTGGTCTAGGTGACTGGGATCTGCATAAAATGTATATTCCTGCAAAGGTTGGAGTAACAAAAGAAGCTTGTTTAAATGTTATTAAAATTATTAATAGTAAAACCAAATCAAAAACCAAAAGAGTCGCACATTTGATTGGAGGAGCATGGTACAAGGATGATGATACTACAACTACGTCACACACGATTAAGGAAAAAGATTCGATGAAATCAATATTTCGTGTAAAAGAATGTAAATTGCTAAATCCTGTAGACGATCAAGTAGCATCGGATGACGACGGAGTACTCAATAAAATGAAAAAAATTGCAGATCAACACCATACCTATAAACAGGAAACTAACAATTTAAGAACTGACGATTCTGAAGAAGGTATTTCAAAAATGGATTGTTCAGAATTTGTGAGCAGATACTTACATGAGTTAGGAATTACCTCTTCTATAAAATATATGACTACAGATAATATGATAAGTGAGAAAGCTTTTAGAAAGGTAATTGGAAATAACAATATAGATTTTGTTGCGGGAAGTGATGATAAAGACTTCACTCCCCAAAGAGGCGACATTTTTGTTTGGAGACGAAGTGACGCGGGACACACTGGTATTGTATATTCTTATGACTCTGCGAATGATGTAGTAGTTATACTAGAAGCAATAGGAAATGTTGGGGCCGTTAGTGAAAAAGACCAGGTCAAGAATGGTGGGTATGCAGGAACCGGATGTTCACGAACAGCGAAATATACAAGACTAAAAGGAGCTTTATGGGGACATGGAGGATGGGTAGGATATTTTAGACCAAAAAATTATACTAAAAAATTATAAATAAAATGAAATTACATATTTTCATACTTTGCTTATTAATTCAGCTAATGAGCTGCCAAAAAAACACTAAAAATTTTGACCACTTAACCGTAAATAAAGAACAAAGTCCTGCAAAAATTAATTTTATAGATTACCCAATTGATGATTTTGAAGGCATTGTGTCAACTCAATTTGATGGAATTTATAGAAATTTTGATTTTAAATACCGCAATGGTGAAACTACTTTTATACTGGTTCCTAAAATAGGATCAGAAAAATGGTATTCTGAGCAAAAAAACAAAATCCATAACCAGGATATTGATGCAACTATTGAAAAAGGGCTAAATCAACAGTCTTTAAAAAATCTTAGTAAAGAGTTTGATATTTGGGTTTTTCATACTCCAAAAGAGTTTTTAAAATCAACTCCCAATATGGATGCTCCCTATACGCCATTAACTCCAAGGAAAATATTTTTATACCAATATAATACGTCTTCCAATACATGGAAAATCGCTGATACATTTTCAGTCGACAATGATAATGACGAAGCTAAAGCCAACCAATGGAGAGAGAGTAAAATTTTGAAACTTAAGACCAAACAGGAAACAACAACCTCTTCATCATCACTTGATAGCTGGACAGGAATTTATTTAAATTCCGACAATTTACAACTAACTTCATATCAGGAAATTAAAAACAGAATCGGCTGGTATGAGCTAAAAATAAGTTCAAAAGAAATTACCTTCGATAATGACAGTAGAATGGAAAGCGAATTTCCAACAGAATCACCCGGTGGGTATTCAATACATTATACTTGTAATTACAGTATTTCCGGAAATACCATAAAACTTTATGCAAAAGACGAAAATGACACTTCTTCCCCTAAAAATATTTCTGATAGTGAGAAAAAACCAGTATTAATTCTTAATAAAAAGGATAATAAATATTATGCAATTTCTTCAGATATTAAAGATTCGGAAAGTTTGGTAAACTCTGCAAGAGCTAAAAGTCCATCACCTTATTTATTTTATAGATTTGATATAAATATACATTAATATGGAAATCCTGTCACAATCTTTAAAATCAATTTTAATAAAAAACGGATTTAAAGATATTTCTAAAACTGAATTTTTGGGAAAACTGAAAACCCACTTTGGAATTGATAATTTTGATAGAGGAATTATTATTCTTTTTAATCAGAAGGGATATAAAATTGATATTGAAAATCAATTTATAAATACATATCCTTTTGAGAATTATTATTTAAAAGATTTTGTAATAAATGAGGGGCTAAAAAATTCATATAATAACCAGTTTATTAATTATAATAAAATCATTTTTAACGATGATAACTCTTCCATCACCAATATATTAAACGATAAAGAAAAACTGGAAGATATTTTCTTTTATTTTGATTATGAAAAAAATATATTGGTAAATAATTTAGCATTACGCGAAATAAATTATGAAAATCTTGAACCCGATTATATTCAACATTTATTTCTGTATAACAATAAGGAAAAAACACCTATCAAAACCAATATTATTTCTTATATACTTCAAAACAATAAAAACTCAGAACAATATTTTTTAGATGTAATAGAAGAATTTTTTAATTTTTGGGATCACATTTATTGTGAAGATCAGTATAAATTTCAGCTGATAGCAACTCTAATAGAAAAATTACTGGGAAAATATGAACAAGAGACAACTAATGAAAAATGCAAACCTTTAGTTCAATACCTTTACTCTCTTCATGATAATTTACCTGCCAAATTTCTTCAGAAAAACTTTTTTGATTTACAATTCTTGAAGAAATATTCGATTCAACATTTTGAGACCATTATTGAGCAATAAGTAATAGAATTTCTTACCTGAATAATCAAAAAATAAAAATCAATAAAAGGTCATCAAGTAAATGCCATAGAAAATGGTCTATTTAAAGACCCTATAACAAGTATTCAGAAAATAATATTGCATAGAACTGCAGGTGGAACAACTGAAGCATGTATAAATGCTTTTAAAAATGGCAGAAAAAATAAAAAAGGAGGTATAGATCATTATGGAACACATTTCATTGTGGGAAAAGATGGCATAATAACACAAACAGCCAATCTATCTAAAATAACCTGGCATTGTGCCGGATGGAATTCCAAATCTGTAGGAATAGAGGTTGTAGGTTTTGCAATTGATAAAAATGGCAAACCAACACTCGGATTAAAAGGGCAAAATCCAGTTTCAGGGTGGGAAAATTTAACTGAAGTACAAGCAAAATCGGTTGCATGTCTTGTCAAAGCACTTTTAAATTATTATAATTTAGATAAAAGTAAAATTGATTGTCATGAACACTTAGCCCCTAAAGAAGCAGGAGAGGGACAAATTGTTTACAACGCTATTAAAGATTATTTATAATTAAAATTTATGAAAAATATTCTTATAAGTTTTTTAATACTTTTTTCATTTATGATATCTTGCAAAGGACAAGATAAGGATGGAAAAAAACAAGAAAAAGCAATCACATATTATGCAAAATGTGAAGGTGAATATTCAAATGGAGAAAAATTAAATGAAAAAGATAAAACATGGTCACTGAATAAGGCAGATATAGATAAAATTATAAACTTATCCAACCCCATTACAGAGGATGAATGGCACTTTTCCTATCCTATTACTCCATGCAATATTGATGTAAAAGATTATTTATATAAAGGGAAAAAGTATGATTTACAAATTAACGGAGGTTCATATGTTTCTCTTTATGATGGGAAAGAGACACTTCTTTTAGGGTGTGATTCACCCGAGTGTAAAAAATATTTTCTGAAATCAAAAGAGAATATGCAAGAAGAGGAAGTAACTTATCCGCCTAGTAACTCTACTAAGTCCGAACAAATTAGAAAATATAACATAAGCTTTAATAAAAATGATAAACAAGATATACTTACTGTCCAAAAAACGGCTGACGGATATAATTTAGAAGCAAAAGCCAATAATAAAATACTTTTTAGTAAAAAGTTCGTTTGTGATTTTATAGACATAGAAACCAATACAAAAAATAACCAAACCTTTAATTTAATTTTAGGATATACAGATCAGTATCAAAATGTATTTAGAAAAATTGTAATTCCTGTTTTTTTTAGAAATAATGATCTTTTTATTGAAAAATTATTTATATCCTCATTAGGAACTAGTGCAAAAACAGGTGAAGAAGAATGGATAAGAAAAGAAGTTTCTGAAAAAAGTTCTTTAAACAACTTGAGTTAGATAAAGTTCTATTACAATAGATTTTATAAAAATGAAAAATAATTGATATTAGTCTTGAAAAATATCTTACAACAATTTTTACTTTTAGTTATTTTTTCTACATTCATCTATACAGGATGTAAGAAAGATAATAAGGTTAAAACTTCTATAAAAAAAGAAGAAAACAAAAACAATGAAATTAAAAATGTTAATGATCCGGTAATCCAATTCTTAAACAAAAAATATCAAGATCTAAAACCAATAATTGAGGACAGTCCAAATCCTTTTCCTACCTATACTTTTTCTGACAAAAAGCTTGGTGGTTTCTCAATTGATTACATTGGAAAAACTGGTACTGTTCAGTATTTCTGGAATGTAAAAAATGAAAATGGTTACTTTTCTAAATACCCCAATCCTGAAGATGCAGCTTATCAATCAGACAATATCAAGAAATTAATAAATACTAACGATTACTATCTTATTGCTTCTTTCCTTCCAAGCAAATATATTTCTTATATAGATAAAGAGTCTGATGAGTTTGACATTAAGCCTGGTGCAAAAACTTCTTTTTATTTATATGAAAATGCTACATGGAGACTAATTAATGAAACAGAAACATCGAAAATTCCGGAAGATGTATTGGCTTTTGAAGTTGGCTTAATTCAAAAAGATAAATTCAACAGCATAAATAATAGTACTGAAAATTATGATGGGGTTCACTCAGTTTCAGTAGAAACAGAAGCCACCACAACCGGAATGGCATCTATTTCTTACAATTTTAATATAAAAAAGGGAGCCACAAATTTATCATTAACAACCTATCATGAATCGAACTTATGTGAAGGAAAATATTTTGCAATTGAAAAAAATAATATGCTAGAACTATATTATGCTGGTGATCAGTTTTCCTGTATTTCAATAGATCCAAAATTTTACATTAAAAAAGAAGGTAAGAAGTTCTATATAAAAGGAGTTGGAGGAGAGTCAACGTATAATCAATGGATAATAATGAAATAAAGAATATTCACTGATTTAAAAATAAAAGTTAGATACACAGAGGTTCCAGTAATTATAATAACATGAAGAATTTTATTAGATTTTTTCTTATCCTTCTCCTTCCATTTATTGTAAGCTGTAAAGACAAAAATGACAAATTAAAAGATGGAATCAATATTTCCAATTCATTTATTGAAGATTTAGATTTTAATAAATACAAGTATAACGGAGAATACATAGAACAGATAGAAGTCAGTTCTTTAGAAGATCTGTCTTTCAGAAATAGCTTTTTTCAATTTTTAACCAGTAGAAATTTTGATCAGGGTCAATATGAACAGGTGTTTTTTATCAAGCTGTTACTCGTTCGGATACAACAACTGGATGATATAAGATCTTATTATTTTTTATCACTTATTTTTAATGATCAGAATTTAGGGTATTACTTGGAAGATTATGAACTTGATTTATTTCAGTTATTTCTCTATAAACCTTCTTATTTTATTAAAGGAGAATATAAATACAAACAAAATAAACTCGTTGATTATATCAATCATAATCTTCCGCAGGCATTGCTGACCAATAAAGACTATTTTGATAAAAATATTGTAGATATTAATTTTCAAAAAGATGCCTTATTAATCAGTGAAGATGTTGTCAATAAATTTTCGATTCCAGACTTAAAAAAACGAATTGAGCAATGTGAAAAAATTGAAGCCATTTTTTCTCCATCTTATGATACTGGCTGGAAAAATAAAACAATAATGTATTATAATCTATACAGATATATTGATGATAGTATTTTGAATAAACTTGATAAAAATGAACTATCCCTTTACAATATAAAATATAGACCGTTTTTTAAATCTTATATCATTAAAGGTGAAAATATAGAATATTTTATCCACGACAATGATGGGTATACCAACCTAAGGAAAGATAAAAATACATCTTCTGAAGTTTTAGAAAAAATAAACTCAGGAGAGCAAATAGAAGTTCTAGATCAGTCAAGCGATTGGTGGTTAGTCAAAACCAAAGAAGGTAATAAAGGCTACGTTCATAAAAGCAGGATAAAATAATTGCTTTATCACTTAGCTTTATTCCAATAGTACACATCCGCAGACCATAAGATTTCCATTTTAATTATCACAATAACAACAGTCTTCATTTTTTATTGAACATATAAAACGTGATTTCATTTAAATTCAGATACATTCGTAAATCTCACATTTCTCTGGCTTTTCATTCCTGAAAAAATCTATTTTTTTCATAACTTTACCCTAAATTTCAGTTGTTGGCAAACCTTTATAAAAAAGACGCTCCATTTCAGGTTTACATATCATTCAAAAAGTATTTGGATGTGTTGGAACATATCCGTTATAATGACAGGTTAGAGTATCGTGCCAATTATGCCGAATCCCTGATCGAGAAGACCAACAATTTTCAGGAGCTGAAAAATGGCTTTCAGGATGTGTCCTTACTAGACAAATATGAGGATATTATCAAGCTTTTACTAGCCGACCTGTTTCCTACCGGTTTAACTAATAATGAAATAAAAGCGGCAAGTATTCCGCTTTCCAATATTACGTTCAATTATACCGAGCGATTCAAAAATATTCTGAAAGAAGCAGGAAAAGATTTTGAAATTGAGCTCAGAAACATTGATGATGATGAGTTTTATGTTTTCTGCTGCTGTCTCATCTTACAGACCTATTTCAAAAGAGATATCAAGTCCACACTACCCTTTTATTATGATATTCCCAATAAACAGGGAATCATGAAGCATTATAAAATCACGGTAAATTCCGATTTTTCGGAGGTTTATCCTACACAGGATGCTCCAATTCCCCCGGATGCTGTTATAGATATGCTTCTGGAAAATCTGGATGATACTGCATTATGGAAAAAATATTTCCCTTCAAAATCATGGATATTAAGCGGGTTTACCATTATTTCTCTGGTAGACTGCACCTCAGAAGTGGCGTTATCGGATTTAAAATCAACCATGATTAAAATTGATCCGGAGAATCTTGTTCCTGATGAAAATCTGAAGGAAATTTTCAAATCTTATTTTGATGTTTCTGAGCTTAATTTCGGGTTAATGCTTTTCAACAAAAAGGAAAAAAGACTGGAAAATGTTCCGATCTATGAGAACGTCTTTACCAATCATATTCTCGATTTCTGGATCAATACTTTTGATCAGGAGGTTAGGGAAAGTACGTTCAATAATCTGAGTCATAATTCCAAACCTGTTGTTATTTCAAATGTTGACCATTTAGATCATGAAATACAAAAACTTCCTTCCTTCAGTATATTAAAAAATAATAATATCAACAGCTTCATGGTAATCCCTATCATGAAAGACAATGAACTTCTTGCAATTATGGAGTTTACTTCTCCTATAGCATACAGTTTCAACGGACTGAAGCTCAAAAAGCTTGAATTCTTTGCGGATATGATTCTTTTCTCTTTAAGCAGGTTTACTTTTGAAAGAAATAACCAGATTGAAGCCATTATTCAAAGAGAATATACTACAATCCATGATAGTGTGGTATGGAAATTCAGAAACGAAGCCGAAAAGTATTACAATGCTTTTTTAGGTAGGAAAATGTATACATTGAAGCAGATTTCGTTTAAAAATCTGACTCCGCTTTTTGGTTTTTCTGATATCCGTTCTTCGTCTGAAAAGCGTTATAATTTAATGCTTGAAGATTTAAATGAACAGATAGAAAGTCTTCATGATCTTTTTTCGCTCATCAACTCAGATTCAGAAAAATATTTACTGGCATTAGATATTTTTGAAAACGAACTGAACAATGACATCAAAGCAGATACGGAGCAGCGTTTTCAAAGACTTTTAAGAGATGAAATCCATCCTTTTTTACAGGGAAAACTGGAAATAAAAAGTACTAAAGAAGTAAAATCTAAAATTAAAGACTATTTCTCAAAAGTATTCGTTCAAAATCATCTTTTCTATAACCGCAGAAAAAATCTGGATGAATCCATCACATTGGTCAACAGAAAACTGGCAGATATTCTGGATGAAAACCAAATTAAGGCACAGCAGATTTTTCCACATTATTATGAAAGATTTAAATCAGATGGTGTAGAACATAATCTCTATATTGGCAATACGATTGCTCCAGAACTACATTATACCTCAAAAGTAGTCCACAGATTGAGATACTGGCAATTGAAAACCGTTTGTACACTAGAACAGGAGTTTCAAAGCTTCAAAACAAACCTGCCTGTTCCTTTGGATATAGCCTCTTTAATATTTGTGTATAACGAGAAAGTTGATATCCGCTTCAGAATGGATGAAAAACGTTTTGATATAGATGGCGCTTATAATTCCTATTATGAGATCATTAAAAAACGTTTGGATAAAGCTCATATCAAAGATTCCACCGAAAGAATTACTTGCCCTGGAAAAGTTACCATAGTTTATTTCGGAATGGAAAATCAAAAAGAATATTTAGATTACATCAGTAAATTACAGAAAAAAAATATTCTTCACCATGATGTAGAATTTTTAAAAGTAGAAGATTTACAAGGGATTACAGGGCTTTTAGCGTTAAGGGTTTCTATTCTTACCCAAAATATGATTAATCAATAAAATAAGAGTCCGGCACCTTAAGCTCCTCTTGTGGAATTTCTGCCTGCTCAAAAATAGAAAACTCAATTGTTCTGCAAATGGTGTTCAGGGCAAGGTCATTTTCTTCTTCACCAA
This sequence comes from Chryseobacterium geocarposphaerae, assembly GCF_002797535.1. NCBI lineage: Bacteria > Pseudomonadati > Bacteroidota > Flavobacteriia > Flavobacteriales > Weeksellaceae > Chryseobacterium > Chryseobacterium geocarposphaerae. The sequence continues at coordinate 60,789 of NZ_PGFD01000004.1, read as the reverse complement.
AAGGTTCTGCAATTTCCTGAATAATCGCATCTAATGCAATAAAGGTATAACTTATCAAACCCACAATCAGAGGCATCATCCAGCCCAATGTATCAACCAATCCAAAAGGAAGCCAAAAACAGTAAAAATATACGGTACGATGCAGTAAAACACTATATGCAAAGGGTAATGGTGTATTTAAAATCCTTTCACAACCTCCGGAAATACTCGAAAATTGATTCAACTGATGATCGAGCTGCGTTAAAACAATGGTATCAATATTTCCTTTTCTGTTCTGCTCTTTGATCCAATCAGCAATAAATCCTAAAATAATACCGGGAATAAATTTTTTCCCATTCAGCTTTTCTACCTGCTCCGGAGAAAGCAGCCTCGAAAGATGTTCTTTCCCTGGTTTATTTCTTAATTGATAATTTAAAGACCAGCAAAAAGCAGAAATCATTCTTACAATTTTTTGCTTTTCCTCATTTTGCGGTCCATCTACCAAAGATAAAATTTGACGGGTTAAAGACCGGGTTTCAATCACCAACAATCCCCAAAGTTTTCTTCCTTCCCAATAACGGTCATAGCTTGCTGTATTGCAGAATCCCATAAAGATAGCAAGAGCCAGCCCGATCAAAGTAAAAATAGTCGGATTGAGATGAACTTTGTAATCAAAAATTTTTCCTTTGAAAAAATAGATGGCCAAAGAAAACAACGTAATGGAAAAAAGCTGAACAATAATTTTCTTTAATACAGAACCTCTCCATATAAAAAGCATTTTCAGCCAGTTGGTACGCTGTCTTACAATCATCAGTTTTTAAATTTAAAATAATTTACAGTGAAAGAAAAGCATATCCGAAAGATAATACGGAAATGATAATTCCGGCCATAAAGATTTTATAGGTTATAGACAAAAGCCTGTATTTTCTGTCAAGTACTTTCCCCAGATAATATAAATCTTTCACCATCGAATCGTAAATATAATCACGATCTTTGATCAAAATGTTCATCGCGCTCTGGTAATCATCGAAAATCATTCTATTAAAGTTACCAAAGAATAAAAGATTTACTTTTCGGTCTGCAACATCCTGCATGGTAAATCTTGCCTGCGTAACATTAGGTTTTGTAGATAAAATAGCAAATATGATCGTTAAAACTGCCGATAACAAAAGAATAAAGCTAGGAATGATCAAATGTGAGTTCTTAGGTGTATCCAGCTTGGGAACCAATACAGAAAGACAAACCGAAATAATGATCGCATTTACAGACAATAAGATATTCGCTTTGCTGTCTGCAATATCACTCAGTCTCGTATGATTGCTCAAAGTTACTCTGAACAAAGTATCCACACTTCTGTCAGATTTAGGTTCTTTTTCTTTCTTATTTTCGGAACCCTCTTTTTTGCCTTCTTTTCCTTCCTCTTTTTCCAATTTTTTTTCGATTTTTTTGATGTTTTTTTCCTTCAGAGGCTGCCAGGCTGTTTTTGCATAGTCTGTATAAAACCTATGCTTATTTTTCAGCATTTCCAGGTTTCCGGCATTCCATTCATCATTGGAAAAGCATCTCACATTGGTAAGTTCCCATTCTTTTCTTAATGCATCAGAAATATCATTATAATCGTGGCTTGCAAAATGGCTGCAATCCGAATCTTTGACAATTTTTTCCAGCAGATTCTGGGGCTCATATGTAATTTTAGTAGCTAAAATAAGCTTGGCAACATCCTCAATATAGTTTTCAGGATAATTTTCTTTTTTCAAAAAGTCTTTCATAATCTCGACTCCTTTTTCTTCATGGTTCTGTGCACATTCTATGTACCCCGTATCATGAAACCAAAGAGCAAGCAAAACTTTCTCTTGATCCTGTTCTGAGACCTGAGTATGCTTTAAGATTTCTTCGGCCTTGTTGACCGTGTAGGTAGTATGAATAAAATTATGATAAAAATATACCGAAGATAACTTATCTTTGAATAAGATTTCAACATAATCTTTGGCTTTTTGTAAAATGCTCATCACTGAAATTTTGTTATTGTAAATTTATGAATTTATCCTTTAAAACTCATCTAAAAAATACTTCCGTTGTCGTAAGAACGGTATTATCTGCAGGAGTACTCTATTCCTGCGCAACATATAACGTAAAAAAGGGTAAAAACTTATCTGAAATACAACATTCTGATATCAAGACTGAAAATGATTTCAAAATTTTCCTGATAGGTGACGCAGGAAATGCTGATGAACCTCAGGCTCAGCAGACATTAGGCTTATTAAAATCAAAACTGGATTCTGCCGATAAAAACTCGATGCTTATTTTTTTGGGCGATAATATTTATCCTAACGGAATGCCCAAAGAATCTGATAAAGATTACGCACTGGCAAAGCAGAAATTGGAAAATCAATTGAACATAACCAAAAATTTCAAAGGAAAAACATTGGTAATTCCAGGAAATCATGATTGGTATAATGGCCTTGATGGATTAAAAGCCCAGGAAGATCTCGTAAAAAATTATTTTAATGATAAAAAAGCATTCCTGCCCAAAAATTCCTGTCCTCTGGATGATATTAGCCTGACAAAAGATATCAAATTAATTGTAGTCGATACTGAATGGGTACTGGCCAACTGGGACAATTATCCCGGAATCAATAAAAACTGTGACATTAAAACCCGAGAAGATCTTTTCACTGAATTTAAAGACCTTGTTAATAAAAATCAGGATAAAAGAATTATTGTAGCATTGCATCATCCTGTGATCAGCAGCGGAACTCATGCAGGATATAACTCTGCTGCTTCTCATCTTTTTCCTTTAAACTCAAAAATTCCTCTTCCCGGAATTGCAAGCATCATCAATATTTTAAGAAGTTCTTCCGGAGCAAACCCGGAAGATATCAACAACCAGCATTACGCTGATTTAGCCAACCGGTTAAAAAGTATTGTTCAGGAGAAAGAAAATATCATTTTTGTTTCGGGGCATGATCATAACCTTCAATATCATGAAGAAAGAAACATCCGGCAGATCATCAGTGGGGCAGGTTCAAAAGTAGATCCTGCAACAATCGGTTCAAGAACAGATTTTTCCTACGGAGGAAGTGGTTTTGCCATATTGAATATCAGAAAAGATCAGAGTTCGGATATCGAATATTTTTCAACAAAAGATAATACGCTGCAAAAGCTTACCCACGTTCAGGTGATTGAAAAACCTAAAGAATTTATCAATAATTACCCTAACTCCTTTCCATCTACCGTCACTTCTACCATTTATCCTAAAAAATTAACACAAAAGGGACCGATTTACAGATGGCTTTGGGGTGAACATTACAGAAAATATTACGGAATACCGATTGAAGCTCCTACTGCAAATATTTCAACACTTGACGGAGGATATACACCTTTCAGGGAAGGAGGCGGAAACCAGTCGAACAGTTTGCGCCTAAAAGCTCAGGATGGTCAGGAATTCGTAATGAGAGGCGTTAAAAAAAGTGCTGTCCGTTTTCTGAATAATATGGCTTTCAAGAAAAGCACTTTCGGAAACGAACTGAACAATACTTTCCCAGATAAATTCTTACTGGATTTTTATACGACCAATCATCCCTTCACACCTTTTTCAGTCGGTAATATGGCTGAGAAACTTGATATTCCCCATTCCAATCCAAGATTATATTATATCCCTAAACAGCAGGCTTTAGGTGAATATAACCAGTCGTATGGTGATGAAATGTATATGATTGAAGAACGTTTTTCTTCGGACCCGAAAACACTGGCTTCACTGGATAATGCAAAAGACATTCTTTCTACAGATGATGTCCTTAAAAATTTAAATAAAAACTATAAATATTCAATCGATAAGGAATCTTACATCCGTGCAAGAATTTTTGATATGCTGATTGGTGACTGGGACAGACATTCCGATCAATGGAAATGGGCAGAATATGAAACCGGCGACAAAGTCATTTACAAACCGATTCCGAGAGACAGAGATCAGGCTTTCAGTAAATATGACGGAGCAGCTTTCAAAATCATCATGAACATTCCGGCGATCCGACATATGAAAACCTTTAAAGAAGATATTAAAAATGTAAAATGGATGAATATGGAGCCTTATCCGTTAGATTTAATATTCTTAAAAGGAGCAACTCAGGAAGACTGGATTTCTCAGGCCAAATATATCCAGGAACATCTTACAGATAAAAATATTGACGAAGCATTTACCAATATTCCCAAAGAAGTACAGGATGAAACGCTTGCAGATATACAGCGAAAATTAAAATCCAGAAAAACAAAACTGCAGGATTATGCTGCTCAATATTATAACGTTTTACAGGAAAAAGTACCATTAGCCGGAACCGTAAATCCTGACAAATTTGTCATTACCAAAACTGGAGACTCAGTCCTTGTACAGCAGTATAAGCTTGATAAGAATAAAGAAAACCCGGAACTTGTTTTCGAAAAAACGTATGACGATTCAAAAACCAAAGAACTCTGGATCTATGGGCTGGAAGATGATGACATCTATGAAGTTTCCGGAGAGGGCCGTCCAAAGATGAACATCAGATTAATCGGAGGTTATAATCATGACACCTATACTGTTGCTAACGGAAGCAAGGTAAAGATCTACGATTTCAAATCACAGAAAAATACTTATAACGGTGAAGGAACAAAGAAAATTTCTGATGATTATGATATCAACACTTATAATTATAAACATCCAAAATATAATTTTGTAGCGGGATATCCTAATGCTGATTATAATCCTGATGACGGAGTGATTATTGGTGCATTAGTCAATTATACCGTTAATAATTTCATTCGTGATCCTTATACACAAAAGCACAGCTTAAAAGCCAATTTTTATACTGCTACAGCCGGCTTTAATCTTGCTTATAAAGGAATTTTCAAAAAAGCAATCGCCGGATGGGATTTTAATATTGATGCGTTGTACACCACTCCCCGATTCTCTGAAAACTTTTTCGGGTTATCCAATGAAAGTGAATATGATAAAGAAAGTACAGACCGGAAGTATAACAGAGCGAGAATCTCAAAACTCAATTTTGCTCCGTCTATTTCTAAAAAAAGCTGGATGAATCTGCAACATCAGTTTCAGCTTACGTTTGAAAACAATAAGGTACAGAGAAAAGGCAATCGTTTTGTAGACGTTTCTCCGGATGTTAACCAGGAGGTGTTCAATAGCCAGCAATTTGCGGGAGCCAACTATACATTTAGCTACAAAAATTTAGACAATACAGCTTTCCCTACCTTAGGAATGGAGTTTGTTGTGAATGCAGACTGGAAAACCAATCTTTCAAATATTGACAAAAATTTCCTTATTCTCAACGGTTCGCTTTCTATTGATCACAGACTTGATAAAAGAGGAAACTTCGTATTGGCGAATTCCACCAACGCAATGTGGATCAACAATAACAACTTTGAATTCTATCAGGCCGCAAGTATAGGTGGCAACAACGGAATGAGGGCTTTCAGAAATGACAGGTTTTCAGGACGATCTTATTTTACCAACAACTCTGAAATCCGATGGGATTTCGGGAGGGTAAGAAACCCTATTGTTCCTGCAAACATGGGAATTCTGGTAGGATATGACATCGGTAGAGTCTGGAATGATCACGAAGATTCAAAAAAATGGCATCAGTCTATTGGTGGCGGTTTCTGGATGAGCATTGTAGAAACATTTTCCGCAAGATTGAATTATTTCACAGGTTCCGATGGCGGAAGAATTTCCGGGGGAGTAGGAATGACTTTTTAATTCTAGCTATTACCGATCTGAAATTTTAATAATTATAAAAAATCCGCAGAAAAATTCTGCGGATTTAGCTTTTATTTCAGATTGAATTTATAAATATTTCCTCCTGTATCTTTATCTTTTTCATCAGCAATCAGCAGGGTTTTGTCATCCAGAAAAACAACTGCTTCTTTTTGAGAATTATGATTGAGTGAAATTTTCTGAATTTTAGCCGTATTAAAATCATTTGCAGAAAACCCGGAGAGCACATGAATATTTTTGTGATTTAATAAGACTATTTTATCTTTTGTGCTGTTGATCGCCGCAGAAGTGATCGCCGCATCACTGTATTTGCCGTTAAGCTTCAACTTTCCTATCAATTTTGCTTCAAAATCGCCTTCTTTATTAGGAATCTTGAAAACCAGAAAAGTCCCGTCAAAACCTTTGCTTCTGTTTTTTGTAAAGAGATAGAAGTTTCCATCCATTTCCACAAAGGCTTCACAATCATACAGCCAATTCGATTTCTTTGGAGGAAACTCTGTCTGACCTTCATAATGAAATTTTGTAGTCTGAATAACTTTTGTCGTTGCCTGAGATGGCGTTTTTAAGCCTAATTTTAAAATAGAGAGATTCTGTCTGTTATTATCATTATTTCCAAAATCTCCTAAATAAATATTTCCCTGAGCGTCTTTTGTAATATCTTCCCAGTCATTGTTTTCGGCATTTTCTACCAGAACATCCTTAAGAAGCTTCCCTTGCATATCCACTCCGTATACTACATTTTTATTTCCCTGGTCTTCTATGGCCCAAATTGTTTTTTTGTCTTGGGATAAAGCAATCCCCGAAACTTCTTTCAGTTTCTTAGGCAGAGAAAACTCTACTTGCAACTCATCCGTCTTAGGCGAATCCTGAGCTTTTGGGTTACAGCTCCACAACAAAAGTGCCGATACAACAACAATACGTAACATATCTATTTTTTTAATTTTTTAAACTGAAAATACGAAAAGCGAATATTTTTCTCTAAGTTATTAATAATCTGCTGATGGTGCAGAAAAAAACCTGCAGCCAAACCTATTAAGCTTCCTATAATGGTATCTATCAGCCTTGCATGCATCAGCTTTTCAAGATCATGGTGAATCTCACTTCCTGCTTCTGCCAGAAGAATTGTTAAAGGTGTAATAAAAATGACTGCAAAACCATAATTTCTTACAATTAATAATTCAATAATGAACTGTAAAACCGTGATAATAATGATCATTACGATCTTTTCGGGATCAAACAAAAGAATCAGCCAGGCAAAACCAATTCCAATGAAGGTTCCCAAAATCCTGTGCATATTTCGTTGCCGGACATGTTCAAAGTTCCTTCCTTGAATAATCGCAACTGCTGCGATAGAAATCCAATAGGTATTTTCAAATTTTAAAAGATGCCCAATAATTAAAGTCGAAGCCATGAAAAATCCGATGACGGCACTCTCCACAAATTTGGTATATCTTCTTTTTTTGAATGCTCTTCTGGGAACCGTAACTACATTACTTTTTTCAATAAAAACCGAATATAAAAAAGCTAATGAACATGATAAAGTTGCTCCCATCGCAACAAGTCCCACTCTGGTTGGAATAAAGTTCAAATCAAATTTATAGGTACTTGCCATTGCAGCAACCATAATGAAGAAAAAGTTTCCCGGTGGAGGAATTTTAAAATAAGATGAAATAAAATGGGCTAAAAACGAAACAATCCCCAATGACAATGCAGCAAAATAAGCATTAAAGCTGAAAAAAGAACTTACCGTAAAGGAAAATACAATTCCGAATGCACAAACAAGCAAATGGATCATTCTCTGCGTAATCGAGGCTGATGTGAAATATAAAATCGTTAGTGCTCCTAAACTCGAAAGTGCCCCATAGTTGGGTTTTCCTAAAAAATACCCGATAAGAAGGCAGCTTCCGATGCACAATGCTGCAAGAAAAGGAAAATGCCATTTCCTTTCCGTTTTCTTGAATTCCAACAAATATTGAAATCGATGATGTATCGGGTTTTGTACCTTCATTTATTGCAAAAGTTTAGCTTTTTCCCAAAGAACATCCATTTCTTCTAAGGTCATATCTGCAAGTTTTAAGCCTTCTTCAGCCGCCAAGTCTTCCATTTTCTGGAATCTTGAAATGAATTTCAAATTGGTTCTTTCTAATGCTGAATCCGGGTTGATACCGGAAATTCTTGCATAATTGATCAAAGAAAAAAATACATCTCCCAGCTCCTGCTCTTTTTTATCCGGATCCGTTTCTGCGTGGAACTCCTGAATTTCTTCGTCTACTTTTTTCCATGCATCTTCCGCATCGTGGAATTCAAAACCGATTCCTTTTACTTTATCCTGAATTCTAAACGCTTTTACCAAACTAGGCAGACTTTTAGGAACTCCTCCCAAAATAGATTTGTTGCCCTCTTTTAGTTTTAATTTTTCCCAGTTCTGTTTCACTTCTTCTTCATCCTTTACTTCAGTATCTCCATAAATATGAGGATGGCGGAAAATCAGCTTTTCATTCAGTGAATTAATAACATCTGCTATATCAAAACTTCCTTTTTCCGAACCAATTTTAGCATAAAAAACCAGATGCAGCAAAACATCTCCAAGCTCTTTTTTTATTTCCTGCAGATCTTCCTGCAAGATCGCATCAGAAAGTTCATAGGTTTCTTCCAAAGTCAGATGACGGAGTGATTGCAAAGTCTGCTTCTGATCCCACGGACATTTTTCACGCAAATCATCCATAATATCTAGTAATCTTCCGAACGCTTCCAGTTTTTCCTGTTTGGTATTCATAGTTTGAGAATTCAAAGTGATACAAATTTAAGGAATGTTTCTGTCATTCTGAATGCAGCGACGCGAAATGAAGAATCTCTTTCCAACATAATAGATTCTTCCTTCGTCAGAATGACACAACTAACCGTTATAACAATATAAACAAAAAAACCTCGCCATTTCGGGCGAGGTCTGTATTTTAGATTCAAAGACAAAATTATCCTTGTTTTCTGTGTGTACTTTTTGGAGCTGCTTTAGCTGCAGAAGTCGCTTTTACTTTTGGAGTTGCCGGCTTTTCTGCTTTTGGAGCCGCTTTTTTAGGAGCTTCTTTTTCTACGCTTACTTCTTCTGCAGGCTCACCTTCTAAAGTTTCAGATTCTGCTTTTACAAAGCTTTCCGGAGTAATATATCCTGCTTTCTGAAGAATATTATACCATTGAGCCAATTTCTTGATATCAGAAGCATATACTCTTTCCGTATCGTAGTTCGGAAGAGAAGCCGTCATGAATTCTTTCAGTTCAGCATCAGAAGATTTATGATGAATAGCTTCTTTGTAATCGTAGTTTTTAGCAATATTTTCAAAAACTTCGAACAAAGGAACTTCTTTATCAAATGTAAACATTGCGATATTATCTAGCAAACTTACCTGGCTAGAGTTACCGATGCTTACTTTTTTCTTAGTTGTAACATCTTCAATAATAAATCCGTTTCTTAATTGAGAAACTAACTTGAAAAGTCCTGGTTTTCCGGAAATTGAAATTATTTTTTCTAACAGCATAATTTTATTTTTTGTGAATATAGCAGTCGGCTAAAGGCTTCCTGCTGTTTAATATTTTTATTTTTTTATTTCAAACTTATTTTGGGAATCTCATTTTATAGTTGATACTGACATCGCCTTGTGTAATTTTAGTAAGTTTTCCCTTTACCAATTTCTTTTTTAAAGCACTTAAATGATCTGTAAACAGCGTTCCTTCTATATGATCATATTCATGCTGAATTACGCGGGCTCTAATATCGGAAAAAGTTTCTGTATGCTTAACGAAATTTTCATCATAATATTCGATAAGAATCGTACTTTTTCTTTTCACATCTTCTCTCACATCAGGAATGGAAAGACATCCTTCATTAAACTTCCATTCTTCACCGGATTCTTCAAGAATTCTGGCATTAATAAAAACCTTTTTAAATTCTGCCAATTCATCCTTAATATCCTCATAGTCTTCATCTTCTGCCAAAGGAGTAACATCAATTACAAACAAACGAATATCCAGTCCGATCTGTGGTGCAGCCAAACCAATTCCGTTGGCACTATACATGGTTTCGAACATGTTATCTATCAACTCTTGTAACTCGGGATAATCTTTATCTATATCCTTACCTATTTTTCTCAAAACAGGGTCCCCAAAGGCTCTTATCGGTAAAATCATCTTGTTCTTTGTTCTAAAAAATTTTGCAATATGATGGTTGCACTTACTTTATCTATTAATCCTTTTTCCTGTCTTTGTTTTTTACTTTTCCCGCTTTGGGAAATAAAAAATGAAGCCATTTTGGATGTAAATCTTTCATCGAAGCGGTTTACTTTTATCATGGGAAATTCTTTTTTAAAAATTTCTATAAATTGTAAAATATCTGTTTCCACTTCAGAAATATTTCCTTTCAAATCTACAGGAAGTCCGATTACCACTTCATCCACTCTGTTTTCGTTAAAATATTTTTTCAAAAACTCAATCAAAACAGGAGTCTGAACCGTATCCAAACCACTCGCAATAATCTGCATATCATCCGTTGCAGCAATACCACAACGGGCCTTTCCATAGTCTATTGCAAGGATTTGTCCCATAAGTCTGCAAATTTAGTAAATTTTAATGATTTTATTCTACACACAGTTTTTTTTATGAATCATGTTTTATTCCATTATTTTTTTTATAATTTTATTCTTCCAAACTACTTAAATTATGAAGAAAATCATACTCGTTAGACATGCGAAGAGCGACTGGCCGGAGGAAACCGAAGATTTTGACAGACCTTTGGCAGATAAAGGATTGGAAGATGCCATGAATATGTCGAGGTTTTTAAAAGCCAATAATATATCTATAGACTACCTTGTTTCCAGCCCTGCTGTAAGAGCATTAAATACGTGTAAGATTTTCAATCAGACCTATAATCTTAATTTTGATACCGATGAGAAATTGTATAATCCGTCGGAAAGAAATTTTGAGTCGGTGATTTACGATTTAGATAACAAGCACAATTCAGTCGCTTTTTTCTCTCATAATAACGGAATCTCTAATTTTGCCAATTCTATTTCCGAAGATATTTTTCATTTTCCGACCTGTGGCGTGGCCGGCTTTGAAATAGATTGCGATTCCTGGACCGATTTTGACGGAGCTAACAAAAAGCTTTTATTTTTTTATGAGCCGGGGAAGATTTAGAAAAAATAATATACGCATAAAAAAACTCCAACAGCTTGTTGGAGTTTTTTTATTTATTTTCTTTTAAGATCTAAATCATCAAAATCAAAACTGAAATCGGTAACATCAGAAATCGGCTTTACTCTGGCAGATTCGGCTTTTCCTGTTTCATCATAATCAAAAATAATGTAAGCATCTGCATCATAGCTTCTGTCATCCCATTTGATGATGAAAGAATTATTTGAATAAGGTAACAATTCTCCTTTCAGTCTTGGAGAATTGTTACACAGAATTCTGTATGTATTTCCCTGCTGAGAAACTTCTACGTCACCGAACCATCTGTCGTTATAAGTTCCGACAAATTGTTCTGATTTCGGCTGTAAGTTTTTATCTTTTCTGAAAGCTTCTGATTTCGCAAAGGCTTCCTTCTTTTGCTTGTCAAAACCTTCTTCCATCTTTTTCATTCGGTCACCATAAGTTTTCAGCCAGTTTCTGTCGGCAATTCCCAAATAAGAATCTTTAACAGTGTTTGTAATGGTATTGAAAGCTGCTCCCGATTGTTGATTGGTCAACACTACAATTCCCAGTTTCATATCCGGAATTAATGTAAATTGGGTTACTGTGCCGATTAATCCTCCTGTATGCTGAATTTGTTTGTGACCTTTCACATCGCTTAAAAACCATCCCATTCCGTATCCGTAAAAACTTGTATCGTACGGATTTTTTGCCGCCACTCCACTTGGGATCTGCAGACTCCAAAGCTGCTGAACATTTTTATCTGAAACTAATTTCCTCCCGTCTTTTGTGGTAAAATTATTTAAAAGACATTCGGCCCAAAGTGTCATATCTTTAATATTACTCATAATTCCTCCTGCTGCATTCGCTGTTTCATTCCAATCATGAGGAACTGCAATCGCCTTTCCGTCTACAGGAGCATGGGCATCGATCTTATTGGCAACAGCTTTTGCTCTGCTATAACTTCCAAAACTTGATGTCATTCCCACAGGTTTCATAATTCTCTGCTCAATAAATTCTGCCCAGCTCAGTCCTGAAATTCTGTGAATCACTTCTCCGGCAACAATGAACATGATATTATTATAATCCAGAGTAGTTCTGAAAGGATTTTCCGGTTTTAAATATCTTACATTATGAACAATATCATTTACGGTTAAATTTCCTCCTTCCGGAAAAAACATTAGATCTCCCTGTCCTAAACCTAATCCGGCTCTGTGCGTCACCAAATCCTTAATGGTAACATTTTGGGAAACATACGGATCATACATTTGAAATTCAGGAATATATTTTGAAACTTTATCATCCCAGTTCAATTTTCCTTCATCTGCTAAAATTGCTAATGCTGTACAGGTAAATCCTTTTGAATTGGAGGCAATTCCCACTAAAGTATTGTCATCCATCGGCTGTTTTGTTGTCAATGAACGCACTCCAAAACCTTTTGAATAAATTAATTTACCATCTTTAATAATTCCCACAGACATACCGGGAACATCAAAAGTTTTTAGCGTGTTCTGGACCAATTCATCCAGTTTTTTCTCTTCTATTTGTGCATTGGCAATACCAACGGTCAAAAGAAAAAGGAAAAAAGAAAGTTTTTGTTTCATTTTTTTAATTTTTCCAAATTTACTAAATATTAAGATTTTTATTTAACAGCTATATTTGCAAAAAGTTTAAACATTAAAAAATGACACCAAAAAAATTACTGGCTATATTTTTATTAATAGTAAGCTGTAACTTTTATTTTTCTCAGGAAGTTGTTATTAAGGATGACAAGGTTTTGCTTGACGGTAAACAAATTTTAAAAGCAGAAAAAATAAATGTAGCCCAGTATTCTTTCTTTACCATGAAAAATGATGATGAAATTCTGATGTATAAGTACATGGATAATGAAACGCCAATGTATCAGGATGATGATTATTTCATTCTAAATTTTTTATCTGAAAAAACAAAAGTAGAGTCCAAGGATTTTACGAAAATAGCCAACTTCATGAATTCCAGAAAAGGAATGGAAAAGTTGGTTAAATGGTTATTAAAAGAAAGAGTAATCAATACTGAGGGAGAGCTTAACCCTGACAGAGTACACGTTTTTAAAGATAAATACGACGAAAACATCACTGAAAGAACACTTAGATAATGACAAAAATCCTCCTTCTCTCCGACTCTCATTCCTACATCGATGACCGGATTTTGGAATACGCTCAGCAAGCTGATGAAATCTGGCATGGTGGAGATTTCGGAAGTATGGACGTCATTGAACAGCTGGAAAAGGTTAAGCCTATAAAAGGGGTTTACGGAAATATTGACAATGCAAAAATCCGTTCTGAATTTCCGGAAGTCAATCGTTTTTTCTGTGAAAATGTCGAAGTCCTGATGGTTCATATAGGCGGATATCCCGGAAAATATAGTCCTTTGGCTAAAAAAGAAATTTCAGAAAAAGCTCCGAATTTATTTATTTCCGGACATTCTCACATTTTGAAGGCGATGTTTGATGAAAAAAATAATTTACTTCACCTGAATCCCGGAGCTTGCGGCAAACAGGGTTGGCATAAAATGAGAACCATGATGCGTTTTGTGATTGACGGTACAGAAATCAAAGATTTGGAAGTTATTGAATTGGGACCGAAATAAATTGTAATAAAATGAAGATTGGAGACAAAGTTTCTGTGGTAGATGAAGATTTAAACGGAGTAGTAACTTCCGTACATGGAAATATTGTGGTATTTAAAGATGAATATGGTTTTACCCATCAATATCCGAAAGAAAAACTGGTTCCGAAAGTTTCAGATTTTTACGAGACCGTAGAAATTGTAAAGAAAGCTGAACCGAAAAAAAATATTTCAAAGAAACATCAGAGGAATCATTTGGTTTTGGATCTGCATTTTCATAATTTAGTTAAGAATCCGAATGATTACGATAGTTTTGAAAGATTATTCATCCAAAAGGAAAAACTAATGGAAACGCTTGAATTCTGTAGAAAAAACCATCTTAAAAGACTGGAAATCGTACACGGAATTGGAGACGGAACATTACAAAAACTCGTTTGGGATACTTTGGAAAGGCATACCAATCTTGATTTTTATAATAAGGAAATACTTCATCATCAATCGGGTGCAGTAATGGTAGAATTTCACTAAATTTGCAGGAATTGAAATATGAACGTACTTAATTTACTTTTTACCAAAGACGGATTAATTTCCCAAATCGCTAAAAATAAAAGCGTTGTGGAAGAAAAGTCCTATTTTGTAGACGAAGAAACTCCGGAAAATTTCATCTCCCAAAAGCTGGATGAAGTGTTGGGTAAACAAAAGTTTGACGAAATTCAGGTAATTTCAGCCCTGAACCACTTTACCTTAATGCCGGAAGGATTTTCTGAACATGATGCAGGATTTGACTTAATTGCTTTTAACGCTCCTGTTGATAAGGAAAACGAAGAATTAATGCTTTCTGTCAACAAAAAATTCAAGGTTCAGTTTTATTATACTTTCCCGAAGAATTTTTATCAGAAAATAAAAAGCTTAGGGATACCTGTTCATTTCAATTTTTCTGGGGAAAAGTTTTTAAACTCTATTCATAATAAAAGCAGCAAGGAAATTCACATTAATCTGTATCATAATCAGTGTGAGTTTTTTGCCATTGATGATAGGAATATCATCTTATACAACAATCTGGATGTCAATTCAGAGGTTGATTTTCTTTATTTTATAATGTTTACCCTAAGCAAGATAGGTTTTGGAATTAATGAAACCAGCTTTTTTGCTTATGGTGAGACCACAGAAAATGAAACCTTTATTTCAGAGCTACAGAAATTTGTAAAGAATCTGAAAATCGTTTTTGATAATATTCCAAATAAAAATTTCATACTTAATTAGGTTGCAAGAGCCAGATGCAGGTATTACCTGTCACCTAGGATCTACAACCTAAAACCTAAACATATATGTACAGAATAATTTCAGGCAAGTGGAAAGCCAAGAAAATAGCGGCTCCGAAGAACTTTGATGTAAGACCTACTACAGATTTTGCAAAAGAAGCATTATTTAGTATTTTGGAGAATACATATGACATGCAATCTATCTCTGTACTCGATTTATTTGCAGGAATTGGCTCTATCACCTTTGAATTTGCTTCAAGAGGATGCCAAGATATCACTTCTGTAGAAATGAATCCGAAACATACGGGTTTTCTCAATACGACTGCTTCGGAATTGGATTTCAATTTACAGGTAAATGTTCAGAGAGGTGATGTTTTTGACTGGTTAAAAAAATTCAGAAATAAAAAGTCTTTTGAGATCGTATTTTCTGATGCGCCTTTCGAGATGGAAGAGAAAAAATACTACGAATTGATTTCTTTAGTTTTGAATAATAAATATTTAAAAGAAAACGGAATATTGGTCGTAGAACATCAAAGCAGAATGAAATTTGACCATCCTAATCTGATTGATACCCGAAAATACGGAAATGTGAGCTTCAGTTTTTTTGAACCTAATAAAGAAGAAAATACAGAAATAACAGAATAATGAATTTTACGTTGATTCTGCAATAAAAAAGCTGTTTCATTTAGAAACAGCTTTTTGTTTATAATACTTTTAACTCTAAGTCAATGGTTTTTCCGAAGAACTTTTTTGAGATTTTCTCGAAATTCTTTGTCAGATCCGAAAGGTAGAAATGATAATTCGGTTTCGGATTGTTATCATTCAGAAGATTATATTTATCTAAAATGATTTTTAAATGATTGGCTACAATATTCGGCGAATCAATCACACGGACACGGTTTCCGTAATACTGTTTAATTTCATCAATCAATAAAGGATAGTGAGTGCATCCTAAAATTAACGTTTCAATATTCTTAAGCTTATTATTACTTAAATAATTATAAATAATAGCATGGGTAATCGGATGGTTTTTAAAGCCTTCTTCAATGGCAGGAACCAATAATGGCGTTGCCAGTTCATCTACCTTAATCCATTTATTATGTTTACGGATACTTTTTTTGTATAACCCGGAATTCACTGTAGCCTTTGTCGCAATGACTCCAACATTATTATGGATTTCATAGGAAACTTTTTCTGCTACAGGGTTGATAACATCAATAACGGGAACTCTGCCTGCAACAGATTGCATCACTTCATCTAAAGCATTGGCAGTTGCTGTATTACATGCAATAACAATCGCTTTACAGTTCTGTTCCAATAAAAAATTAGTAATCTTTGTAGAGTACTCAATAATTGCTTCTTTAGATTTTTCGCCGTAAGGAAGATGTTTTGTATCTCCAAAGTAAATTAAATCTTCATGAGGAAGAAGCCTTTTTATCTCTTTAGCTACCGTTAATCCACCTACTCCACTATCGAAAATACCGATAGGCTGGCTGGCTGAAAGATGCGAATAGTCTGGTTTTTTATTTTTCAAATCTAGCTGAAATTTTATACAAAAATAAGGAATTTTGCGTCAAAATATATCATATTTGATATGAATGCCTCAACTTACTCAGCACGCCAATCCTAATACTAATCATTTTAATTTAATGAGGAATTCTAAGTAGTATCATACTGAGCAAAACCGAAGCATCTTAATATATGATTAATTTAAACAATAAATAAATCCGAAGCAATTCCATCGGCCATAAACCAATGTTCTTCCGGAATTTTCAAATGATTGCTATCAATTATTAAGATTCCTTCTTCCAGTTTTGTTTTAATTTCATTCTGAAAATGTTCAAGAATATTTTCACTGAATTTTTCTTTCAAGCTTGAAAGATCTACTCCCCAAATAGTTCTTAAGCCAATCATAATCATCTCATTAAACTGGTCTTCCTGAGAGAGAATTTCTTCTTCTTTAGCCAGAAGATTTGAATCCAGCTTTTTAATATACTGTTGATTATTGGCAACATTCCAGCTTCTGACATCAAAACCATTGTAAGAATGTGCAGAAGGGCCAATTCCCAGATATTCTTTATATTTCCAGTAGGAGGAATTGTGTCTTGAATAAAATCCCGGCTTTGCAAAATTGGAAACTTCATAATGCTCAAAACCATTATCTTTTAAAAAATCAGATAAATAATAGAATTCTTTGTTTTGCTCCTCTTCTTTTGGACTGACAACTTTTCCCTTCGAAATCCAGTTTTCCAAAGCTGTTTTAGGTTCTACAGTCAAAGCATAAGAGGAAATATGAGGAACTTCAAGAGCCATTGTTTTATTCAGATTTTCTTTCCAGATTTCAAGGTTGGAAGTCGGTGAACCATAAATTAAATCAATACTTAGATTTTCAAAACCAAAATCCTGTGCCCTTTTGATAGAATCTTCCGCTTCTGATGCCGTATGTGCACGATTCATCAATTTTAGATCTTCTTCAAAGAAACTTTGAGTTCCAATTGACAGACGATTTATCAGAGAGTTTGATAAGCCTTTTAAAAAATTTTTATCCAAGTCATCCGGATTGGCTTCAAGTGTAATTTCAATATCTTGTTCAAAACTAAAATATTTTAAAACTTCATCTGTTAAAGATTTAATTTCATCGGGAGAGAGAATAGATGGAGTTCCGCCGCCAAAATAAAGGGAATGCAGGTTTTTATTTTGTAGCTCATCTTTTCGCAAAAAGATTTCCTTTTTCATCGCAGCCAGCATTTCATCTTTAAAGTTTAAAGAAGTGGAAAAGTGAAAATTACAATAGCTGCATTTTTGCTTACAAAACGGGATATGTATATAAATCATAAAAATAAAAAAAGCTCTGAAAAAATCCAGAGCTCAAATTTATTTAAATTAAATTGATTAATATCTATATCCTCTACGGTTAATGAAGTTATCGAAGTTATACCCAACACTTACCATAAAGCTGTTTCCTCCATAATCCTGAATATCAGACAATCCCAGGTTATAAGTAGCTCCTACCATAAATTTGTTAAATCTAACTTTAACAACCGGAGCGATTTGTAACTGCTGATTATCAAATCTATTCTGAGCAGCTCTATAGCTTACCCCGAAAGAGAAAGAGTTGATATCATTGAAGAAAGTTGCCATCAAGTTGTAATCCATCAATCTTGTAGAGTTGGTGTTCAAGTTTACCAATACTGACGGAGTGAAATACATATTATCTCCTACATGCCAATCATACCCTAAGTTTAAGAAAAACTTGATTGGAGACGGCTCGTAGTTGTTAACGATAGATTCGTCATTACTTAAAGCAATATCATTAACGGATACTCCCCCGAATAAGTTTCTATAAGTAGCTGCCAAACCGAAGTTAGCATATACCATGAAGATATTACCTTCCGTCCCAATTAAATTAGGATCATACCCCTGTTCAGTATTCACCTGAGTATAATCAAAATTCATATTATAAAAGTTTACACTTGTACCAAAAGAGAACTGATCTTTTCTGTCTCCTTCACTACTTAGAGGAATAAAGTAAGAAGCTCCAGCTGTAATCCCTCCTGCAGAAATAGGTCCGTTGCTATCTCTAAAAACAGAAATACCAGCACCCACTCTATCAAAGATATTAGCGTTGATCCCTACTGATTGTACGTTTGGTCCATCATTAAACTTTGAAAATTGCTGTTGGTAGTTAAGATTAAGTTGAACGTCATCTGTTTTCCCATACTGAGCAGGATTGAACAGGAAATCACCATCCAAAAGGTATTGTTGATAATATGGAAGTGATTCTTGTGCTTTGTATGCATTCGACAAAAGAGCTAAACATACGATAGCATATAGTTTTCTCATAACAAATCTTGATTTCAATTCAACAAATATAAAAAAATTCTCAATATATTTTTAGTTTTCTAAATAATTTCTCCATTTTTTTACAGCATCCGCCATATCTTTTGGCATTGGGCTCTCAAAATATAATTCTTTCTTTGTGGTCGGATGTATAAATCCTAATGTATGGGCATGAAGCGCATGTCTAGGCAGAATTTCAAATACATTTTTTATAAACTGCTTATACTTAGGAAGATTCACCCCACGAAGAGGCGTATGGCCTTCGTATCTTTCATCATTAAACAAGGTATGGCCAATGTGCTTAAAGTGTGCTCTGATCTGATGAGTTCTTCCGGTTTCCAGTTTACACTCCACCCAAGTCATATATTTAAATCTTTCCAGTACTTTATAGTGGGTTACTGCATGTTTCCCCTGACTTCCGTCTTCATAGGTATGCATCTGCATTCTGTTTTTAGGATGTCGGCCGATATGACCTCTGATCGTTCCTTCATCATCCTGGACATTTCCCCATACAAATGCCCAATACAGCCTTTTTGTTTTTCTGTCAAAAAATTGTTTTGCCAGAAAGCTTAAAGCATATTCATTCTTTGCGATAACAAGCAGTCCCGAAGTATCTTTATCTATTCTGTGCACCAATCCTACTCTGTCAAGATCGGATTTGGAGCCATTTTTTTCAAAGTGAAAAGCCAACGCATTTACCAGAGTTCCGTCCCAATTTCCAAATCCGGGATGCACTACCATTCCGGGATCTTTGTCTACCACAATAAGATCATCATCTTCATAAACGATATTAATCGGAATATCTTGTGGAATAATCACATTTTCTCTCGGAGGATGTGCTAATAATACAGAAATCTGATCTCCCGGTTTTACACGGTAGTTCTGTTTTACTGCGGCTCCGTTCACAATAACGTTTCCGGCTCTGCAAGTCTGGGAAATTTTATTTCTTGAAGAGTTTTGACGAAAAATTAATAAAAACTTATCGATTCGTAAAGGCTCCTGACTTTTATCAACAGTGATATTAAGATGTTCGTACAATCCTTTATTTTCTTCATCAATATCAATATTATCAATACTGTCTGTATTTAATAATTCTTCTTCTAAAAAATCTTCGTTATCTTCTGTCATTGTTTTATATTTTTTACACAAAAGGCTTCAACATGGTGAAGTTGAAGCCTATAGTTTTATAATAATCGTAATATTACTGGATAATTACTTTTTTAGCCTTTGGCTTTTCAGCAGGTTGCTGTGCAGTTCCCTTATTATTACTTCCTGTTGTTTTTGTCTTGTCATCCGTAGAAGTAGTCGGTTTTACGGTTGTACTTTTCTGAGTTTCCGACTTAGTAGGCTCCGGTTTAGAAGTTTCTTTTTTAGGTGCAGCCGGTTCTTCAATATGAGCGGGCTCTACAGCTACTTCTTCATACCTTACAGGAGGAAGAGCTGTATCCACCTTCATACGATACACAGAATTAAGTTGATCTATTTTATCTCTCAACTCAGCAGGCGTTCTTTTACTTGCCCAGAGATCGATCTGCATTCCCTGATCCCGGACGTCTCCCGCTCCCGGATCCTGATAATATACAATATCAGACTCATCTTTACCTCCGTCTTCAAATTCTACCACTCCCGGTTCAAACTTACTTCTTAAGATAAGTGCTTTTGCCTCTTTTACTGTTAACCCAACAACATTCGGAATCGCAATGTTTCTCATAGGCCCTGAACCGATTACAACATCCACGATGGAGAATCTTGGCAATTTGGTTTTAGGCTTTACTTCTACTCCTTTAAATAGGACTCTAAGAACCGCATCTTTCTGAATACTCGGTTCATATATTGTATCACCTACTTTTAAACCTACCTGTTCCAATCTTTGGAAAGCCAGTCCTGAATATTTATTAATTACATCCGGAAGAGCAATTGCAGCCCAGGTCTTAGGGTTCACTTTCAATCTTACTGTTCTTCCGTCTTTTACACGGGAACCTGGTGAAGGAAATACCTGAAGAACCTGAAATGGTCTGAATTTCGGATCGTATTTTGAACTGTCCACTTCATATTCCAATCCTGTATCATCCAATATTTTTATTGCTTCATGTACGGTTTTATTAACCACATTTGGAACAGGAATTTCCTGGCCATGATTAGTATGATATTCCAACCAACGGAAGGTAAGCCACACCAACCCCACAAAAACACCGATGGCTACTAATAAATTCAGTAAAACTTTCCAATTGAAAAGTGATTTAAACATACTTAAAGTTACTTTAATTATAACGGCAAATATAGCTAATAATTTTAGAATGTACTTTTATTTAACACAATTCATTCAGATTTTAAAATTTCTTATTTTCACGGCTTAGATTCCATAAAATCATTAAATTTGCTTCATTGATACTATATAGATATGAACAAAAAAAATGTTGCCGTAGTAATGGGAGGCTATTCTGATGAATACGTTGTTTCCTTAAAAAGCGGTCAATTGATCTATGATTCTTTAGACAGAAACTTATACAATGTATACAAAGTAGTTATCCTCAAAAATGAATGGTATTTTTTGGACGAAAATGATAAAAAATATAGCATTAATAAAGGCGATTTTTCAGTCGCATTAGATAATAATGAAACATTACAATTTGATGTCTGCTTTAATATCATCCACGGAACACCCGGAGAAAACGGAATCCTACAGGCGTACTGGGATGCTATCGGACAAAAATATACCGGCTGCGATTTTTACCAAAGCGCCTTAACATTCAATAAAAAAGATACATTAGCAGTACTTTCAAAATATGGAATTCCTTCCGCAAAAAGTGTTTATTTAAGAAAAGGAGAAGAAATCAATGTTGATGAAATTATAGAAAATCTTGGACTTCCGGTTTTTGTGAAGCCTAACCAATCAGGATCTTCTTTAGGAATCTCAAAGGTTAAAGAAAAATCTAAGTTGATTGCAGCAACAGAAATTGCATTCAAAGAAGATGATGAGATTTTAATCGAAAGTTTTCTAGACGGAATGGAAGTTTCTGTCGGTGTAATTGATTTTAAAGGAGAAACGATTGTTCTAGGAATTACAGAAATCGTTCCTCAAAATGAATTCTTCGATTATGAAGCAAAATATGAAGGTGCTTCCGAAGAAATTACTCCGGCAAGAATTGATGATGAAACAAGACTTAGAGTAGAAGAAATTGCAAAAAGAGCCTACAATTCTTTGGGAATGAGCGGCTTTTCCAGAAGCGAATATATTCTGATGAACGGGATTCCTTATATGCTGGAAATGAATACAAATCCTGGATTCTCGCCTGCAAGTATTCTTCCTCAACAGGCAAAAATCTACGGAATCTCTATTACCGATCTTTGCGGAAATGAAGTTGAAAAAGCGTTAGCCAAAAACCTGAAATAGTTATGAAAATTGCTGTTTTCCCGGGATCTTTTGATCCTATTACTCTAGGACATTACGATATTATTGAAAGAGCAGCTCCGCTTTTTGATAAATTAATCATTGCCATTGGCCAGAATTCTCAGAAAAAATATATGTTTCCTCTGGAAAAAAGGATAGAATTTATTCAAAATTCCGTTGCAGAGTTTCCCAACGTGGAAGTGGATTTCTTTGAAGGATTAACTGTAGATTATTGTTTTGAAAAAAATGCTCAATACATTATCAGAGGTTTAAGGAATCCTGCAGATTTTGAATTTGAAAAAGCCATTGCCCATACCAACAGAACACTGGCTCATAAAAAACTTGAAACGGTATTTTTATTAACTTCATCAGGAAAATCTTTCATCAGCAGCAGCATTGTAAGAGAAATTATCAACCACGGCGGAGAATATGAACTGCTGGTTCCGGATTCCGTTAGAGTTGAAAAAGAAAAATAAAAAAATTTCAATAAGCTTTAAATGATAGTTGAAGAATGGTAGAAAATTTGCTTAAAAAGAAATCATTCATCAACTATCATTTATTTTTTATAAAATATGCACGAACAGTTCAATTTTGCCATAGAAGTACTCGGAACGATTTCCTTTTCCATGTCGGGAAGCTTTGCCGCCATGCAAAAACGTCTGGATCCGTTTGGAGTCCTTATTATTGCATTCGTGACTTCTGTTGGAGGCGGAACTGTAAGAGATTTATTGCTCGATATTCCGGTCTTCTGGATGCATGATCTCCTGACTTGCGCGTTGATTATCCTGACCAGTATTTTCACCATGATTTTTAAATCTCTTGAAAAAAACTTTCAGGTTACCTTATTTATTTTTGACAGCTTCGGACTTGGATTATTTACAATAATCGGGATTCAAAAGGGATTGCATGTCGGTATACATCCTTTGATATGTATTGGTTTGGGAACTATTACAGGTTGCTTCGGAGGGATTATCCGGGATATTTTACTCAACAGAATTCCTTTAATCTTCAGAAAAGAAATTTATGCAACAGCCTGCATTGTTGGGGGCTCCATATTTTTACTGTTAACAAAATTTACCCCTCTTTCTTTTACGGTCATTCAGATTTTTACCATTTTATTAATTGTAACGATCAGAACTTTAGCCGTAAAATACCATTGGCAGATTCCGAAATTCTACGGGTATAATAATGATGCTGAAATGTGACATTCAAAATATAAAAAAGCACCTGAATTCAGGTGCTTTTGTCTTATAAATCGATTCCGAAAATTCTTTTAATTAAAAGAATTTTCCTCTGTTTCTCATGTGAGGATTATGCATATGCTTCTGCATTGTTGGCATTTTCAGCTGATCTTTCATCATTTTGATCTGATCCGTCATCATTCCTGCGCTGTCTAACCTCTTGGCTTCTTCCAATAGCTTTTGTCCTTCCTGTTTTCTTCCTTTAGAAATTGCTGCAGCTGCAAGGTTCAAGGTAGCCATTGCTCTGTCGTGCTTCATATTCAATCCATATTCCAAAGCTTTTCTCATTAAAGGCTCCACTTTTGTCGGGTGATCCTGAGCTTGTGTTAATCCTAACAGATAATGATAATATCCATATTGAGATTTATGAAGCTGAGTTTGATAATTGGTAATGCTTTGCAGCCAAACAGCCGCCTTTTCCATATTTTGTTTTCTTAATTGCCAGAAAGCCAAAAGAATATATTCATTTTTAAAGAAAAGTAAAATAGGCGCAGCAGCAACCACCACCAAAACAATTCCCCAACCGATGTTTCTGTTCATCATCAGATAAACTGCTATTGCAATAATAATCGCAGAGGTTACGAACTTTATGTATTTATTCATTATTAAATTTTAGAAGTGCAAAGATAAAACATTTAAATATTAGATACCAGAAGTTGGAAGACAGATTCTCTCAACTATTCACTCTTAATTCTTTCGTACGTCTGAAAACAAAAATCATATTGATTTTTTTCATCTTTCTCATGGCAAACCTCATCCACCTTTCTCCATACTTTAGGATCAATTTTGGGAAAATAAGTATCGGCTTCCAAGTCTGCTTTCACCAAAGTTACCTCCAGTCTGTCAACAACATCCATTGTCTGTGCATAAATATTACCACCCCCGATAATGAAAACTTCTTCATCAATCTTTTTTGCAAATTTTACAGCTTCTTTAATGCTTCCGACAATTAAAATTCCTTCCTCAAACCAGTCTTTTTGTCTGGATACAACAATATTGGTGCGGTTAGGCAGCGGTTTTCCGATACTCTCATATGTTTTTCTTCCCATGATAATCGGGTGCCCCGAAGTCAGATCTTTAAAATGTTTTAAATCTTTCGGAAGATGCCAAAGCAATTGGTTTTCAAAACCGATTTCGTTTTTCTTTCCCATTGCCACCACTATTGTTGTCATTCAAATAATTTTCTGCAAAATTAGCACATAATTTGTATATTTGGTTAGGACAAGAATTTAAAAAATTAAACTATGAAAAACAAGGGCTGTCTGAGCGCCGGAACCATCGGTATTGCTCTACTCATTATTGTTGCTGTATTATTTTTCTGGGGTAAAAACGGATATAATAATTTCGTAGCTCAGGAGCAGGAAGTTATTACCAAATGGGCCAATGTAGAAACCGTGTATCAGAAGAGAGCGAATCTTATTCCGAACTTGGAAAGAACCGTAAAATCTTATTCAAAATTTGAACAGGAAACCCTTACAAAAGTGGTTGAAGCCCGCTCAAAAGCAACGTCTATCAATATTGACCCAAGCAATATGACCGAACAGGATCTTGCAAGATTCCAGGCTGCACAAGGACAATTATCCGGAGCTTTAAGCAGATTGATGGCTGTTGTAGAACAGTATCCAAATCTAAAAGCCGATCAGCAATATATTAACTTCCAAAGAGAATATACTGCAATCGAAAACAGTATCAGAAGCGAAACGGTATATTATAATCAGGCTGTACAGAAGTATAATACTTCAATTAAACAGTTTCCGAACAATATTCTGGCAAACTTTACCAATTTCAAAGAAAAACCTGCATTCAAAGCTGAAGCAGGAGCTGAAAAAGCACCTGAAGTATTCTCAGAATAATGAAAAGTTTCCTTACAGATCAGCAAATAGCTTCCCTTGTGGAAGCTATTCAATCAGCAGAAGAACATTCTACCGGTGAGATCAGAGTGCATATTGATTCGAATACTGAAAACGACAATGCCAAAACGGCGTTTAAAATTTTCGAAAAATTATGCCTTAATAAAACTACCGGGAAAAATGCAGTGCTTTTCCATGTAAATTTTGAACAAAAATACCTTACCATTATTGGTGATACGGGAATTCATGAGAAAGTACAACAATCCTATTGGGATCATCTGCATGATTATATTACTGCTGAGTTTGCTAAGGGAAACTATTATAAAGCCTTGAAAAGTGCAATTCTGGAAACAGGGCTTGAACTTAAAAAACATTTTCCCGTAACCGGAGAAAATCCCAACCAATTATCTAATGAGATTACGTTCTCTTAAAATAGTATTTTTATTCTTACTGCTATGCTTTTACGGTCTTGTATCAGCACAATATACTATTCCCAAAAAGCCACCGATTCTTTATCCTGTTTATGATGAAGCCAATTTATTAAGCCAGCAGGAAAAAGATAAGCTGAATGACAAACTCATCAAATTTGCAGATTCTACCTCTACGGAAATTGAGGTTATTATCATCCCTTCAACAAAGGGAGAAGATGTCAACTTTTTAGCAACCATGTTTGGTGAAAAATGGGGAATAGGAAAAAAAGATATTGATAACGGAATTGTTTTTTTAATTGCAACCGAAGACCACACTATGTCGATCCAGCAGGGACGAGCTGTTGAACAATACTTAACCGCATCAGTTGCAGGGCAAATTTTAGATTATATCGTTACTCCTCATTTTAAAAAAGGTGAATGGTATGAAGGAATCAACCGGGGGACTTCGGCCTTAATGGAAGCCGTTCAGGGAAAATTCAAACCTATTGCCAATCAGGAAAGCGGTGACGGAAGTGTTTTAAAAATACTGCTTATTGCTTTTGTCATCTTTATTATTCTTGCCATCCTTTTTGGAAACAGAGGAGGAGGAAATGGCGGAAACGATGACGATGACGTCCTGATCACAAGACGTGGCAGAAGAAACTATCCCGGAGGTTTTTTCCCTTTCCCCGGTAGTTTCGGCGGCGGTGGATTTGGAGGCGGCAGCTCTGGTGGTGGATTTGGAGGTTTCGGTGGCGGCGGAAGCTTTGGCGGTGGTGGTGCATCAGGAGGATGGTAAATTATACAAAATCAAATAACCATTAAGGTAAATAAAAATCGTTCAATTATGAGCGATTTTTTCATTAATAAAAACAACAGGATTAAAGAAAACAAAATTTAACCTGTCATTTTTTAGTTTATTTCAACATAAACATCTTTTTTAATATTAAAAAATCAATAAACTAACATATAACCCGCCTTTAATTCAAAAAAAAATCATTAAATTTACTGAAAACAGGTTTATGAAGAAGACGTTGGTAGTTTTTGCACATCCTTATCTGGAGCACTCCAATTCTAATGTAGAGCTCATCAATTTCTATGTCCGTCATCAACATTTCACCCTCAGAGATCTTTACGAAGAATATCCTGATTTTCATATCGCTGCTTTTCGCGAAAGAAAAAGATTAAAGAATTATGACCGTTTTATTTTTCAGTTTCCTTTGATCTGGTTCGGAATCCCTCCTCTGCTGAGACTTTGGATTGATGAAGTTTTTGATCGCGACTGGCTGAAAGAAGGAGAATATAATCCGTTGGAAAACAAAGAGGTTTACATCTTGGTAACAACTGGAGGAAAAGAGAGATCTTTCAGCAGACACGGAACTTATAAATATACTGTTGAAGAGCTTATCAGCGGTCTTATCGTTTCGTTAAATGTTTTTAAAGCCAATCTTAAAAATATTAAGATCGTTTACGAGGCTAATAAATTATCAAAAAAAGACATCATCTTACATAAACAGAAATTTACAGAACTTTTGAACCAATAATGTATGGAATCTAGCTTAGCAATGAATACCCTTATTTTTTTAGGCGTTGCCATCATTATGGTTCCGCTCGTAAGAAAGTTTGGGCTAAGTTCTGTAATCGGTTATCTTGCCGGAGGGATTATTATTGGTCCTTA
This sequence comes from Chryseobacterium geocarposphaerae, assembly GCF_002797535.1. Taxonomy (NCBI): domain Bacteria; kingdom Pseudomonadati; phylum Bacteroidota; class Flavobacteriia; order Flavobacteriales; family Weeksellaceae; genus Chryseobacterium; species Chryseobacterium geocarposphaerae. Next base: position 33,584 of record NZ_PGFD01000004.1, on the reverse strand, counting down.
TGTTTTAAAACTTACAGGTAAAGATGTAAACGACATTATGCATGCCAGTGAATTTGGAGTGATCATGCTTTTGTTTTTGGTCGGATTGGAACTTGAACCCAGAAAATTCTGGGAAATGCGAAAGAAAATCATTGGGCTGGGTCTCACACAAATGCTTCTAACCACTTCCCTCCTTTTTTTAGTTTTTATCTGGGCTGATTGGAAAATCGACAAAGCTTTTGCCATTGCGATGTGTTTTGCACTATCTTCTACTGCTATCGTTCTACAGACTTTACAGGAAAAAAACAATTTAAAAACACTAGCCGGAGAAGCTTCATTCTCAACACTTTTATTTCAGGATATTGCCGTGATTCCTATTTTGGCAATTTTACCACTTGTTGCTAATTATAAAGCAAGGCATCACGATAACGAAATCCAGGTTCTTATACAGACGCTTCCGGAGTGGATGCAGTTTGCAACCGTAATTCTGGGTGTTGCGATGTTGATTTTATTGGGGCGCTATGTTTTTGTTCCTTTTTTAAGATACGTTTCAAAATCCGGAATGACAGAGCTTTTAACAGCCTCTTCCCTATTCTTGGTGATTGGTGTTTCAGAATTGATGGTTGCAATTGGCCTTTCTCCCGCTTTAGGAGCGTTCCTTGCAGGGGTAATGCTCGCCAACAGTGAGTTCCGCCATGAATTGGAAGCCCAGATTGATCCTTTCAAAGGATTATTGCTTGCTGTCTTTTTTGTAAGTGTAGGTTCTACCATGAATTTTAATATTATTCAGAAAGATCCTGTCTTTATTTTCAGTACTGTTTTTGCCGTTTTAAGTATAAAATTTATTGTTTTATTTTTTATCGGGAAGTTTTTCAAAATTGATACTCCCCAAAGCTTATTTTACGCTTTTGCTCTTTCTCAGGTAGGAGAATTCGCTTTTGTACTGATCAATTACGCTTCAAGCCTTTATCTGATAAATCCGGAACTCAATGCACAAATGATGGCAGTAACGGCAATCACAATGTGTATTACACCATTGCTTTTAATTATTAATGATAAAATAATCACCCCTAAATTCATCAAAGAAGTCCCTGAACAAGACAGTGATTTTAACATTCTGGACAATACTATTTCCCAGAAAAAAATTATTATTGTCGGTTTTGGACACTTTGGGAGTACGGTAGGACGATTGCTTAAAGCCAATAAAGTAGCTGCAACCGTTTTGGACAGAGATTCGGACCGTGTGAAGCTATTAAGGAGCTACGGCTTCAAGGTGTATTACGGAGATGCTACAAGGCTTCCTATTTTAAGAGCTGCAGGAATTGAAGATGCGCAGATTTTAGTGCTTTGCCTTGATGATCCTGATGACAATAAATTCATTGCAGAGCTTGTACGGGAGCATTATCCTAAAGTGAAAATCTTCGTCAGAGCTAAAAACAGAATTGATGCATATAGCTACCTTAACAACGGAATCGACAATATCTACCGTGAAACACTCGGGACTGCTGTTGATATGGCAGTAGACGTTCTGCACGAAACAGGCATGAGAAAATATGCTGCAAGAAGACTCGGACAACGGTTTATGGCTATAGATAAAGCTTCGGTAAGGAAATTAGCAAAAATAAAAGAAGAAGGAGATGATCTTAATCTTTTTACCACAAAAGAAATCCTTCAGCGGGAAGAGGAATTATTAGCTTATGATAATCTTAATTTCGACACCCGAAACTGGGAAGGTTCTTCAACGGCAGATGAGGAAGATGAAATAGAAGATTAAAACAAATCCCCCGCTGCAATTTAGCGAAGGATTTGTTTGTATAATATTATAGTAATAATTACTCAATCGACACACTTCCGCCACTGTTCTCTTCTTTCGTTACAGAAGTTACATTTCCTTTTTTATATACATTTACGCTTCCCCCTGAAGAAGCTTCTGCTTTAATGGATGAAGAAGCACTGATCTGTACACTTGCTCCGCTAGATGCATCTGCATTTACGTGATCAGCAATAAGTTCTTTAGCCGAAACACTACTTCCTGAAGAAGAACTTACCTCCGCATTTTTAGCTTTTCCTGAAACATCAATACTTGCTCCTGAAGAAGCATCAATATCCAGATCAACAGCCCATATTTTTCCGCTAAAATTACTGCTGCTGTCCACAGAAATATCAAAATCATTCGCTTCAAGATCTCCGGAAATACTCCCTGCACTGGAAACTTCAATATGTGTTTTCTCCTGGATAAACTTGTCCTTAACAGTAATTTTTGCTGCAGAATTTGCATTAAGCTTCGAAAAATCTTTAGTATAAATTTTTGCAGAAACATTATGCGTATTCATGACTCTTATTCCTTTTTTATAATGAATATGAAGACTACCGCCGTCGTTGTCTACCAGAACCTCATCAATAATATTTTGAGGTGCAGAAATCACCACTTTTTCTACATCAGATTTTATAACTTCAGCATCAATGGCCTGGGAAACTTCAATTTCATCAAAATCGCCGGTGATTTCCCTTTGTTTCACTGGTCCGTTATCGGTGGTAACAACCTTTTCCACCCAGCTGCTTTTTTCCTTGTCTCCATTTCTTCGTTCATGCTTATCGCATGAAGCTAATAACAGGAAGGCCGAAAAAATAAAAATAGTTTGTGATCTCATGTTTGGTTCTTTTATAAATTTTAGTTTTAATATCTTTATACTTTTAATAACAACTAATTTATGAAAAATATTACATCGGTATTATTAATTTCTGCATTAGCATTTAACTACTCTTGTACTACAATGAAAAAAGCCGATAATCAACAGGAAATCATTATTCCTGCATCACTAGCATCAAATCCTTTCATGAAGAAAAGTAAGCTTCAGTATGAAGCTCCTGAGTTTGATAAAATTAAGAACGAACATTTTAAACCCGCTTTTGATTTCGGACTCAAGCAACATGATGCTGAGATTTTAGGTATTGCCAATAATCCAGACGCTCCTACTTTTGAGAATACTATTGTTGCGTTAGAAAAAAGCGGCGAAATTTTAAAAAGAGCTGTTATTGTATTCTCAAACCTTACAAGCGCAAATACCAATCCTACTTTACAGGCTTTAGATGAAGAATATGCTCCGATTTTTGCAGCTCATTCCGATAAAATGTATCTGAACGAGAATCTTTATAAAAGAATTAAAGCAATTTCTGAAAACGGTTTAGATGCGGAAAGCAAAAGACTATTACAATACTATAAACAAAACTTCGAAATCGCAGGAGCTAATCTTTCTTCTGCTGACAAAGAAAAATTAAAGCAAATTAATCAGGAGCTGGCTTCACTTTCTACACAATATTCAAACAAATTATTAGAAGCGAGAAAACAAGGCGGAGTTTTCTTTACCGATGCAAAGGAACTGGACGGACTTTCTGCTGATGAAATTGCTGCCGCTGCAAGTGATGCTAAAAATGCAGGAAAACCTGGTCAATATTTATTAGCACTACAAAATACAACACAACAGCCTCTTTTACAAAACTTAAAAAACAGAGCAACAAGAGAAAAATTATTCAAAGCATCCTGGTTGAGAGCTGAAAAAGGAGATGGAAACGATACCAGAGAAACGATTGAAAAATTAGCGAAACTAAGACTTAAAAAAGCTCAGGTTTTGGGTAAAAAAAGTTTCGCGGAGTGGAAACTGCAGGATCAGATGGCCAAAACTCCTGAAGCTGCCACTAAATTAATGAACCAGATCGCAACACCTGCCGTAGAAACAGCAAGACGGGAAGCTAAAGATATTCAGGATCTGATTGACCAGCAGAAAGGAGGTTTCAAACTTGAACCTTGGGATTGGAATTTTTATGCAGAACAGGTTAGAAAGGCAAAATTTGATCTTGATGAAAGTGAAATCAAGCCTTACTTCGAAATCACAACCGTACTGGAAAAAGGAGTTTTCTTCGCTGCCGAAAAATTTTATGGATTAACCTTCAAAAAAAGAACAGACCTTCCGGTATATCATCCTGATGTTGTAACGTACGAAGTTTTCGATCATGACGGAAAATCTATCGCCATCTATTACCTGGATTTCTACACAAGAGATTCTAAAAATGGTGGAGCCTGGATGAGCAATTTCGTTGAGCAGTCTTACCTTTTAGGAACAAAACCGGTTATTGTAAACTGCTACAATTATCAGAAACCTGCTCCTGGAAAACCTTCATTAATCAGTTATGATGATGTAACCACAATTTTCCACGAGTTTGGACACTCTATTCACGGAATGTTTGCAAGCCAGAAATACCCTTCCCTTTCAGGAACTAATGTACCGAGAGATTTTGTGGAATTCCCTTCACAAATTAACGAACACTGGGCTTTAGATCCGGTAGTTTTAAAAAATTATGCCCTTCATTACCAAACGAAACAACCCATTCCACAAGCTTTAGTTGATAAAATTAAAAAAGCAGCTACCTTTAATCAGGGATATATGACCACCGAATTGGTTTCTGCAGCCGAATTAGATATGGATTGGCATACCGTAACCAATGAAAGTGAACTGATTCCTGTTTTAGATTTCGAAAAACAATCACTGGCAAAACACGGATTTACTTTAGCAACAGTTCCACCGAGATATCATACGCCTTATTTTGCTCATATTTGGGGCGGTGGTTATTCTGCAGGATATTATGCTTATTTATGGTCAGAAACATTGGATAATGACGCATGGGAATGGATTTCAAAGAACGGCGGATTGACGAGAGAAAACGGAGACCGTTTCAGAAAATATATTCTTTCCGTAGGAAATTCTGTTGATCTGAACCAGGCATTCAGAGATTTCACAGGACATGATCCGGATATCAAACCTTTATTGAGAAACAGGGGTTTTATTAAATAACAAAATATCATTTATGGTATCAAATATTGGAATTAAAGTACTATCACCTTTATCCATAATAATTCTGGCTTGTTTTACAATGAAAAATAAAAGATTCGAAAACAAGTCAGGATCTTTTTATCAAATAAAATCTGATACGGTTTCAGTTGAAGATTCTATTCAAAGAGCGCAATGGGATGAAGAAGAAAGGAAATATTTGGACTCTGCTTGCCAATCAGAAACTGAAAAAGCCAATTTAGATATTAAAAAAAATAAACTGGTTTACTTTCATTATTTCGGAATGGTAGAGCAATATAATGGAGATGCAGAAATGACGGAACTATTAAAAAAATATAATATTGAAGTAGATTCCGCATTCACTTCTTGTACAGTTCCTTATCATCTTCAAAATTGTTACGCTCAAATAATGCGTAAAGAAATCGACAGAAAATTCGGACCAAATTTCATTGACTCTCTACGAGAAGTTTCAAAATTAGAATATGTAAAGAAAAACCCTAATAAAATCTACCGTTTCGAAGAATGTGATTGGGTATCAAGATATCCTGGTGATAAAGAGTATAATGACTTTTTTAAAAACAGTCAAGACCATTTTTGGAGAAACACGAAATATCCTTCCGGTTTTGAGTTTAGAAAAGATAAAGACCTTTATTCTTATATGGGAGCCAACTTTATTTTATATAAGACCGGGAAAATTTCAGATATCAAAGTTGACATTAGTTTTCAAAACAAAAAAAACTATCAATACTCATCTTATTTTATAAATCAACTAAAAAAATTCGTTCAAAACACAAAATGGATTCCAGCAACAAGTGCAGGAATTAAAGTAAACAGTGAGATGGATTTAACTATACATTTTAAATAACCATGAAAAAAATTATTTTAAGCACACTAATCTTAGGGTTCGGAAATATTTACGCACAAAAAGCAAAACCGCAAGCCAATAAAATTGATAAAAAATTGGTAGGAATATGGAAAGGCAGTGAGAAAGATCAGCAGATTAATGGAATGGAAAAACTTTGGGTAATGGACAGAAAGGAAGACGGAACATTTACCCTTATTTTTACAACAGTTCAAAATTGTGAAGTCAACCAACATGTGGAAAAAGGACAATGGTGGATCGAAAACGAAGAGTTTCATGAATTACATTTTGATTCAGGAAATACAGATGTTTACACCTATGAAATTCCGGACAAATCTCATATAAAGTTTACATCGAAAAGTATATCAATGGATATGACAACTAATGAATATACTTTTATTGATACCAAAATAGAAGACAAAGATTAGCAAAATCAATTTGAGAAGCATTCATTTAGAGTGCTTCTTTTTTTGCCTGTAATTTTAATTATCAAAAAACTTTTGAGACTTTTGCAGTTAAATTATAAAAAATGAATTGTCCTTGCTGCTCAGGAAAATCTTACGAAGATTGCTGTAAACCTTATCATACCGGAGAAAAAAATGCTCCAACCGCTGAAGCATTAATGCGTTCCAGATTTTCTGCATTTGCGATTCCAAATGGTGAATATTTAATGCAAACCACATTTCCAAGCAAGAGACAAAACCACAGTAAAAAAGATTTACAGGAATGGGGAGAAATCAATGAATGGACAAAACTGGAAATCGTAAGCAAACCTTCGATGAATAAAGTTGAATTTAAAGCCTTTTATACTGACGAAAATGGAAAACAGCAGGTTCATCATGAGCTGTCACAATTCAAAATGATACAGAATCGCTGGTTTTATGTGACCGGTGAGTTTTTAGATTAAAATAAAACTATTAATCCGCTATCAATAAATTATAGTATAGATTTTGGGAAAGCCTGTCATTTCGACGAAAGGAGAAATCTAATATTATTAAAGATTCTTCATGACATTCAGAATGACAGTTATCCCATAACAAAAGAAGATTAAAAATATCAATAAAAATGTCCGGCTTTTTCAGCCGGACATTATATTATAAAAAAAGAACCTCTTAGTGAGCTTCGTTTCCGTCAATTCCGTGAGCGTGTCCATGTGACAGCTCTTCTTCCGTTGCAGGACGTGTATTTAAAATCTCCACTTGGAAATCCAATGTTTTCCCAGCCATCGGGTGATTAAGATCTGCTACTACAACTTCCGGAGTTACCTCTATTACGATAGCCTGGAAGTTATTTCCCTGATTGTCTGATAATGGCAAAATAGCACCTACCGGCGGAACTCCTGATTCATTGAACATCTCAAGAGGCAACTGCGCAATAGAGTCAGGATGTCTTTCACCGTATGCTTCTTCCGGCTGAATCACGAATGCAGCTTTATCCCCTGCCTTCAAACCGTGAATATTTTGTTCGAATTTCGGAATCATCATTCCTACACCATATAAAAATGTAAGTGGATTTTCTGCCGTTGTTTCCTCTACTAAAATCTTGCTTCCATCTTCTTCGATGGTGTGAAGAATGTAGCTTACCGCTACAACATGATTGTTTTCAATTGTCATATTTTTTCTTTTTTTCGTGATATGCTCACGATTAATTTTTGACAAATATAGTCTTTTTGAAATGATTGATTCTGATAAAAATTTCAGGGAAATTTGATTCAGATTTTAATTTTACTTATTTCCTTCCTCTCGTTTTTTCTGTCTTAGCACAAAGAGATACAAGCTTTCCACTTTGGTTCTCGCCCATGGAGTTTTTCTCAGAAACTTCAAAGAAGAACTGATACTCGGATTATCCGTAAAGCATTTGATATTGATCTGCTCTCCCAGCTTTTCAAATCCCTGATAATACTCTACCAATTCTTCAAGAATGGCATCCAGTCTTTTTCCGTGAAGCGGATCTTTTGATTGTTGTTCCATAGTGTAAAAGTAAATATAAATTGTTCTTATACGCTAATTATAAAAAACATTCACAGATACGTGTTCCCGTAAATATATACGGATTGATATATATATTTTAGCAAAACAATGAAGTATAAAGCTAACAATCTAATTAATTTAATATTATGTCTCCAATAGAAAGCAAAAAAGAATGGTACAACAATAAGACTCTTCTCATTATTTTATTTTTTGTATTTCCTCCATTAGGAATTTATGCTATGATAAAACACAAAACCGATCTATGGAAAAAAATACTTTACATTTTGCCTTCAAGTTTTTTTTCAATCTTGTTTGTTAGTGCTATTGTTGCTGTCATTTTTTCTGATAATTATAAGGCAGGTTTAGACCATTATAACAAAAAGGAATATGTAAAAGCATATGACAGTTTTCAATTGGTTTCATCACATGACAAAAATTATAAAGATGCTATTTCAAAAATTGAAGAGCTAAAGCCTATTGTAGACAGCATAAAAAAATCTGAAACATTACAAAATGTAAGTGATAACAAAAAAGAAAAAACGGAAGAACGTTTAAAAGATAACATCAAATCACAAATTGAAAGAGAATTAATTGCAATTGATAAAGGTGTTATGATTGGCAAAGGAGAAAGTATAACTGCTTTACAAATGGACCTAGTTTTATTTAGTGCCTATTCTACAATTATCAAAGAAGGAGAAGATTCTGATGATATAGAAACTAAAAAACTCGCAAAAAAATTAAAAGAAAAAGTACAAAACCTGCAAAAATCAGGATTCCCTAAATTAAGAAAAAGATATACTGAGATTGTAAAAAACTTAATGTGGGAAAATGATATTGATGTATATTCAAGCAATGGAGGAGATGTTTTGAATGTGACAGGAGGGATATTTGTTACAAATAAAAATATAAAACAAATCCAGGAAACAATCGATGAAAATATGCAATTATTCAGGTTCAAACAAGTACGCTATAGATGGTATAAAGGATCTGATGAATTTACTTATTATGATATTAGTCCGCCCAAAGATACAGAACCTGTGACATTTGAGAATAAATAATCTCAGAGTCAATAACAAATATATACCTAATCAACTTATATATATCAGAAAATAATCACAAAATTTCACTTTGCCTTTTTAGTTTCTTACATTTACCCTATGAAATCGCTGAGGTTAAATATTCCATTTTACCGTTCACCTAAAACCAGCTAAGATGAGTAGAAATACAGACGCCAACAGAAAATTGCATAAAAAGAAAATCGACAATAAAAAACGGAAGATACAAAATGCCGAAGCCGAAAGAAAAGCACGTTTGAAACAGATTCGAGAAGATTTTAAAGCCAGAGAAGCTGATAATAAAATATGAAAATCCTACATACCGCCGACTGGCATTTGGGGAAACGTCTCGACCGCTTTTCGAGAATGGAAGAGCAGATTTCGGTGATGAACGAAATTGTTGAGATTGCCAACGAACAAAATGTGGACCTGGTTCTGATTGCCGGAGATTTGTTCGATAATTTCAATCCGTCGACAGAAGCCGTTGAACTTTTTTATAAAACCTTAAAAAGACTTTCACATAAAGGGAAACGTCCTGTAATTGCTATTTCCGGGAACCATGATTCTCCCAGCTTTATTGATGCTCCGGATCCTTTAGCAAGAGAATGTGGAATTATTCTGATTGGTTATCCCAAAGCAAAAATTTCTCCTTTTGCCCTGGAAGATTTTAAAATTTCAAAATCAGCTGCAGGTTTTTTAGAACTGGAACTGAAAGAACATTCTTTCCCGGTACGTTTACTTCATACCCCTTATGCTAACGAAATCCGCCTGAAGGAATATTTTGGAGAAAATAAAGAAGCAGAGCTGAACAATATACTGGAAAAGCACTGGAAAGAAACTGCGGATGAATTCTGTGATGAGAATGGAATCAACCTGTTGATCACTCATTTATATATGAACAAAAAGGGAGCTCCGCTTCTTGATGAACCAGAAGGAGAGAAACCTCTTAAAATTGGCAATGCGGATCTTGTTTTTTCGGATATTATTCCTGATCAGATTCAATATACCGCTTTGGGGCATCTTCATGGTTTTAAAAATATAGGTACAGAAGAAAGACCTGTTGTGTATTCATCTTCGCCTTTGTGCTACAGTTTCAGTGAAGCTGGGCACACGAAATATGTATCGATTATTAATACTGAACCCAATCAACCAGTTTCTTACGAAAGAATTGCTTTAAAAAACGGAAAACCACTGGTCCGAAAAACGTTTCAAAGTGTGGAAACTGCTGTAGAATGGCTGAATGAAAATCAAAACTCGCTAGTAGAACTTACTTTAGAAAGCGAAACTTATTTAAAAGCTGAAGAAAGAAAACTGCTGTATCAGTCTCATAACGGAATTGTATATCTGATTCCCAAAGTAAAAAATCTCGAAACTGATACGAATAGCCTTAGTGACATCAATCTCAATCAGGATATCCAAACCTTGTTTAGGGATTATTTTAAAGCTAAAAACGGCGGTCAGGATGCTAATGAAGACCTCATTAATTTGTTTAACGAAATTCTTAATCCATAATGATTCCTATTCAACTTACTTTAGAAGGGATTTACTCTTACCAGGAACGTCAGAAAATTGATTTTCAAAGCCTTACCGAAGCCGGGCTTTTTGGGATCTTTGGTTCGGTCGGTTCCGGAAAATCTTCTATTCTGGAAGCCATTTCTTTTGCACTTTATGGAGAAACCGAGAGACTGAACGCAAGAGATAAGCGTACTTACAATATGATGAATCTGAAATCAAACAGATCTTATATCGAGTTTGATTTTATTAATTATGAAAATAAAAAATACCGGGCCACAAGAGAGTTCAGACGCAATTCCAAAAATTTTGAAGATGTAAAAACCCCGAATGTCGTATTTTACGAATGGAAAAACGAAAGCTGGATTCCTTTGGAGCATTCCAATTCGGAAAAGCTTATCGGATTGAGTTATGCCAACTTTAAAAGGACGATCATTATTCCTCAGGGACAGTTCAAAGAATTCATAGAACTTGGCGCAACCGAACGTACCAATATGATGAAGGAAATCTTCAGTCTTCAGCGTTTTGATCTTCAGCAGAATGTTTCAGCCTTAAATCTAAGAAACAGATCAGAACTGGACCAGCTGGAAGGACAGCTGAAAGGCTTTGAGGAAGTGAATGAAGAACAGATTTCAGCACAGAAAGAATATTTAAAAGCCGAACAGCTGAAGTTTAACGAGATACAGAAAGTTTTTAAAGAAACCGAAGAAAAATATTCAAAACTAAAAAGCCTGAAAGATGAGGTTGAGCTTCTACAACGGAAAAAAACCGATTTTGAAAAGCTGACTGAAAGGAGAACCGAAATTGACGCTCTAGACAAGAAAACTGAAATCTACGACAGAGTTTCAAGGATTTTTACGCCTTTGCTTTCCGAAAAAAACAAGCTCGAAACAGAAATATCGGATCAAAAAAAGAATAAAGAATATCAGCTTAACATTTTACAGGAAACCGAAATTCAGTTTGAAAACACCAAGAATAAGCTTTCCGTGATTCAGCCTAGATACGAAGCTTTAAATGAATCTAAACTTCAGGAACAAGATTTAAGTCTGATCCTTCAAATGCTTAAATTTTCAGAAGAAATTGATATTTTGAAAGACCGAACCGAAAAAGGCTCGAAAAAAGTAAAAGAAGTTGAGGCTAATCAGAAGCTAATTCAGCAAAAAATTGAAGAGCTTTCAAAAAGTGCAGAACTTTTAAAACTAAAAAAGCTAGACTCTGCTTTATTATTAAGTGTGGGAAACTGGTTTTCGGAAAAGAAAAAGCTGAATGAGGTTTTTCAAAATCAAATTGAAAAAATTGGTTTAAAAAAAGCTGAAACTGAAAAAATATCAGAAGAGTTGAAGTCCTTTAAAATCAATCCTGAAACTTTCAGAAATGATTTTAAAACTCACGCTGAAGCTCTAGAAAAAGAGAAAAAATCACTTTCAGAAAAGAAAAATCATCTTGAGGTTCAACAAAAACTGGCACATTTTGCCAATGAACTGCATGATGGAGAATCATGTCCACTTTGTGGAGCTCTGGAGCATCCGAATATTGTTGAGTTTGATGATGTCAATTCGGAATTAAATGAAATCCAGAAACAGATTGAGCAGATTGAAATTCAGAAAGAAAACATCCAAAAACGATTTTTAGATATTGAAAAAATTCTTGACCGTAAAAAAATCTTTGAAGAACAACTGAACTCGGAAAAAGAGAGCTTACAACAGATTCAAAATACAATTGAAGAACATCATAAAAGCTTTAACTGGGAAGAATTTAATGCTGAAAATCCGAATGATTTTGAAGAAAAACGCCAACAATCTTTTTCCATTGAAAAACAGATGGATGAACTGAATCTTCAAATCAGTCTTGAACAAAAAAATCTGGATAAGGAAAGAGAAAACCTGGACAGTTATAATAAAGCCTTAGAAAAATTCAGACTAGATGAAGCTAAGAAAGAAGAACAGATCAAAACAAATGAAGGAAATTTAAAAGTTTTGACCTGGATTGATTACAGGAAAAAAACAATTGCAGAGGTCGGGGAAATTCTCTCTCAACGCTCTCAATCCAACTATGAAACTGAGCAGAATTATCAGCAACTCGTTAAAGAGGAAAAAGAGATTACACCAAAACTTGCGGAACAGAAAACAGTGGTTTCTCAACTGGAAAAAAGAATCTCTGAATTAGAAAAAAACATCGCAGGCAATCAAGATTTAATTGGGAAGGCTTTGTCAGAACAGTTCTTTAATAGTTTGGATGAGATTCAACAGATTCTTATACAGGAAATCAATGTTCAGGAAACTAGAAATATCATCCAGCATTTCAGGATTCAATTTGAAACACTGAAAAACAGCATTCTTGAACTTGAAATGAAGCTGAAGGATTTTTCTTTCAATGAAGAAGAATTTTCAGCCCTAGAAAATCAATTCAAGGCTTCTGAAAATGATGTAAAAACGGTTAATAATTCAGTCATAAAGATCACTACCGAAATTGAGCGACTGGAAAAAGAGTTTAAGAAAAAAGAAGGTCTTTTAAAAGATTTGGCTCAGCTTCAAAAGCGCTCGGAAAATCTGAAGATTATGACCAATCTCTTTAAAGGAGCCGGCTTTGTACAGTACGTTTCCTCCATTTACCTGCGACAGTTATGTGATCATGCCAATGTCCGTTTTCACCGGATGACAAGAAATCAGCTAAGTCTGCAATTGAATGAAAACAATGATTTTGAAATTATCGATTACCTGAATGAAGGCAAATGCCGAAGTGTAAAGACGCTTTCCGGAGGACAGGCGTTCCAGGTTTCTCTGAGTCTTGCTTTAGCTTTGGCAGAAAGTGTTCAAAGTAATGCACAATCAGAATCAAACTTCTTCTTCATTGATGAAGGCTTCGGAACCCAGGACTTAGAATCCGTAAATGTAGTATTTGAAACCCTGATGAATCTTCAGAAAGAAAACAGAGTTGTAGGAATTATTTCGCATGTGGAAGAGCTGAAAGAGAAAATTCCCGTGTCCCTCAATATTCGAAAAGATGAAGAACGCGGAAGTTTGATTGAGCTTATTTAGAAATTCATAATTTTATAGACTTGGATTATTAAAGATTATCATGCAAAATTTACCCCTTACTTTAAGACCCGGAAAGCTAAAAAACATTATCCTGATTCTCATCAGCATCGCATTTATCTGTATGGGTATTTCGCTTATGGAAAAGAATATTTGGGCTGCCATTCTTATTATTTTCTTATTCGGGATCAGTTTAATTATTTTTTCCATCAACTTAATTCCGAATACTTCTTATCTTAAGATTAACGAAAAAGGTCTTGAAATGAAAACCCTTTCCAGAACGACGTTCATTCCGTGGCAGGCTGTAAGTAACTTTAGCACAAAACAGATCTTCCTGAACAGGCTTGTAACTTTTGATATTGATGAGAAATATCTGGAAAATTCAAAAATAAAATCTAAAAAAGGAGCGTTTCCCGATACGTACGGAATGTCTGCAAAAAAGCTGGCAGCCCTTTTAAATGACTACAAAGAAAAATTAGAAAGATAAAAAAACCGCCGCTGGAATTCCCGCGGCGGTTTTCTTTATAAGTTTTTAATAAGCGGTTTCACTTCATTCCCAAACAATTCGATAGATTTCATCATAATATCATGTGAAGGATCTCCCACATCCATGTGACCGATAAATCTTGTAATTCCGAAGATTTCTTTCATGTAGGCTATTTTATCAGCTACTTCAGCCGCACTTCCGATAAATAGAGCTCCGTCTTTGCTTCTTCCTCCGTCATACTGCATTTTTGTGTAAGGTGCCCAACCTCTGGAAGCACCGATTCTGTCCATCTGAGATTTATAGTTATGGAAATATCCATCCACCACTTTTTGGTCATCATTTACAAAAGTATGCGAATGGATTGCAATCTGCATTTTATCTACATCATGACCTGCTTTTTTATATTCCTGCTTATAAAATTCAATTAAGTTTCTAAACTGAATCGGCATTCCACCAATAATAGCCACCACTAAAGGCATTCCTAACTGCGCAGCACTTAAAACCGATTGCGGAGTTCCGCCAACCGCTCTCCATATCGATAATTTTCCATCATTTTTTGCTCTCGGATAAACGGTTTGATTTTGCATCGGTGCACGTAGCTTACCGGACCAGGAAACATTTTCTTCCGAATTGATCTTTAATAACAACTCTAATTTCTCATCAAAAAGCTGTTCATAATCGTTCAGAGAATAACCATATAAAGGGAAAGATTCTATAAAACTTCCTCTTCCAACAAATATCTCTGCACGACCGTCAGAAATGAGATCTAATGTCGAAAAATCCTCATATACTTTCACTGGCTCGGATGAACTTAAAACTGTAACACCACTTGCCAATTTTATATTTTTCGTAATGCTTGCTGCTGCTGCCAAAACAATTTCAGGTGATGACACCGCATAATCGGGCCGGTGATGCTCTCCCATTGCAAAAACGTCGATTCCTACCTCATCCATGAATTTTACCTGCTCAAGGATCTCGCGAATTTTTACTCCTGCGTCTTTATATTTTCCGGTTGTCTGATCAAAAGCCAGGTCACCGAACATTCCTATTCCTAATTCCATATTGTTGATTTTAGTGATACAAAATTAGGTTTCTTACAATTCAGATGCATTGATCTTTGATAAGAACGGTGCTGTGTCATTCTGAATATAAATCGAAGGTTTACAAGCGCAGTTCAGAAGTGGAATGAAGAATCTTTTCCAGTCAACAATTTCTTATCTCTCGGAATAACAAAGCTTCTTTCAAACAAAAAATCCAACCTCATCGGCTGGATTTTAAATATTTTATTTCTTCAAATTCTGATCAAAATAATCTGTGATCTTCTGCATCAAATGTACCCTGTCTTTTCCGATTACATTGTGAGGATGTCCCGGATATACAAAATAATCCAGCTGAACACCGTTGTCTACTGCAGCTTTGATGAATTTAACCGAATGCTGCCAAACTACTACATCATCCTGTGCTCCGTGGATCATTAACAGTTTTCCTTTTAAGTTCTGAACTTTATCCAAAAGATTGGCCGTTGCATAGCCTTGCGGATTTTCCTGTGGAGTATCCATATATCTTTCCCCATACATGATTTCGTACATGCTCCAGTCGATTACAGGTCCTCCTGCAACTCCTACTTTGAAAACATCCGGCTTACGAAGCATAAAGCTTGTCGTCATGAATCCTCCGAAGCTCCATCCGTGAATTCCCATTCTTTCGGAATCTACATAAGGAAGTGACTGTAAATATTCAACTCCTTTCATCTGGTCGTTCATTTCCGTTGTTCCTAAATTTCTGAATACCGCCTGTTCGAATTTCAGGCCGCGGTTGGCAGAACCTCTTCCGTCCATTGTGAAGATAATATATCCGTTTTGAGCCATATATTCATACCAAAGGTTTCCGGAAGCCGGGAATGTATTGGTAATTAGCTGCAAATGCGGTCCGTTGTATAAATAAACAATTGCCGGATACTTTTTATTGGCATCAAAATCCGTCGGAAGAATCATTTTGCCATATAAGATCGTACCGTCATCAGCTTTGAAATTTACACTTTTGATCTCAGGTCTCTGATAATTTTTTAACGTATTTTCAGCGGTAAGAATATTTGTTGATTTTAATGTATTGGTATTAATCACATTAACAACTCTAGGCGTATTTGCATTGCTGTAAGAGTCATATAAGTAATTTCCGTCGCTGCTTAAAATTCCTGCGTGAACTCCTTCCGCATTATCCATTCGCTGCATTTTGAAATTCGTCCAGTTAATTCTGTACAAATGTTTTTCCAAAGGAGTTTCTTTCGTAGAAGTGAAATAAATTTCCTTTTTACTTTCATTAAATCCTAAAATGTCTGTTACCAGCCAATCCCCTTTCGTGATCTGAGCGATCAATCCTTTTTCTAAGCTATAATGAAATAAATGATTGTAACCTGTTCTCTGGCTCTGCCAGATAAAATCCGTATTGGAATTCGGGAAGAAAGTCAATGGATGTTGTGGCTCAACATATTTATCACTGGTTTCCTCAAATAAAGTCTTTACTAAATTTCCTGTAGCCGCATCGTACTGATTCATTTTCATATGATTCTGCCCTCTGTTCAGTACCGCCACAAAAATATATTTTGAATCGGGGCTCCATGTAACCGCCGTTAAATACTGATCTTTTTCACCTTCAATGTTTAAGAATGTGGTTGACTGAGTTTTAATGTTGAAAACACCTAACGTAACCTGATGCGAAGTTTGCCCCGTCATCGGATATTTAATATTGTGATTGACAGCCGGAGTTACTGACCAGTCGATGATCGGGTAATCTGCAACCATTGTCTGATCCATTCTATAGAATGCTACACTTTCAGAATTGGGTGCAGGGAAAATTCCGGTATCAATTCCGAACTCATTTCTGTGCACATTGGAAGCACCATTCAGAATATTTTCATTAGAGTCATTCGTTACGGCAATTGTTTTTCCGTCTTTATTCACAAATAAATTATTCTTTACGGTGAATGCAAAAGTCTCGTTATCTCCGAAGATTTTGATATTTGAAGCTTCTTTATCTACGGCAACAGTATTCTTTACTTTCCAGTCACTTCCTGATTTTTCAACCCAGATCATCTGATCATCAGAATTAAAATATCCGTTAGAATTATTTATAAATTTAATCTGCGGAATCGCTTTAAGTTTATTACTCGCAATACTTTTATTTAACTGAGATAAAGATACCAGTGTATCCTGTTTACTTGTTTTTAAGTCTGTGATCAGATATCCGCCTTTCACTGCCTGAATGTATGATTTCCCGTCATTCGACCACGAAAACTGAGAAATATTTTTCACGGCAAGATTGCTTCTTAAACCATTAACAGCCTCCGCCATCGTAAATTTTTGGGTCTGCGCAAATGCTGAACTCCCCAAAACCAGCATCAATAAATAAAACTTATGTAATTTCATTGTAAAAAATTGAATCCACCAAAAATAAGAAATAAAACCCACACGTTAAGAAACGTTAAAATAAAAGATTGTAAAACCATATTGACACACAGATAAAAATTTATTTCTTACCTTAATAGTGGCTTTTCAACATACCTATGATTGTCCTCTTTTTATTGATTATGTAATGTCATTCTGAATATAAACCGAAGGTTTACGAACGCAGTTCAGAAGTGAAATGAAGAATCTATTGATCGTAATTTGGATTTCTCCTATCGTCGAAATGACAAGTATTCAAAATCTTTATTATCATCAATAACATATATACCATTTAAAAAATAAAACAGAAATCATTTCTTATCCTATATCAATGACTTGTGTCTGTCTCTTGATATAAATTTGCAGTATAAATAACAACAAAAAATAATATTACAATGGCAACAAAATGGAACCTAGACCCAGCGCATAGTGAAATTACTTTTAAAGTAAAACACATGATGATTTCTAATATCAAAGGAAACTTCACCAACTTCAATGCAGAAATCGAAGCTGATGATGATACTTTTGCTAATGCTAAAACAACAGCAACAATTCAGACTGCCTCTATTTCTACACACAATACAGACAGAGACAATCACTTAAAATCTGCAGAGTTCTTCAATGCTGAAGCAAATCCTACGATTACTTTCGATTCTCAGGCTTTGAACGGAAATGTGACAGGAAACCTTACCATCAACGGGATTACAAAACCTGTAAGCCTTGATGTGGATTTCAACGGAATCAATGTAGATCCATGGGGAAATACTAAAGCTGGATTTTCTTTCGAAGGAAAAATCAACAGAAAAGATTTCGGACTGAACTGGAATGCAGCTCTTGAAGCTGGAGGTGTAATGGTAAGTGATGAGGTAAAATTGGCAGGTGAATTACAGTTCGTAAAACAGGCATAATTTTTAACAAATATCTTAAAAGGTTCGGGGATTTTTCTAAAACCTTGAACCTTTTTTGTTTTTCTATATTATCAATACAAATGAACCTAAACGATTTACAAAGCATAAGCGAAAACTTCGGTAATACCCAGAGAATGCCCGTTCTTTTTCTCGGGCATGGCTCACCGATGAACGCCATTGAGGAAAATCAGTTTGTACGAGGTTTCAGAAAAGCAGCCACTGAAATTCCGAAACCGAATGCAATTTTATGTATCTCCGCACACTGGTTTACGCATGGGACGAAAGTAACTGCGATGGATATGCCAAGAACGATTCATGATTTCGGTGGTTTTCCACAGGCATTGTTTGATGTGCAATATCCCGCTCCGGGAGATCCTGAACTGGCAAAAGAGACAGCAGAACTGTTAGCTCCTGTTGTAGTGGAAGAAGACCATAATTGGGGATTGGACCATGGCGCATGGTCGGTTATTAAGCATATGTATCCTAATGCGGATATTCCGGTGATTCAAATGAGTATTGATTATACAAAACCTTCACAATATCATTTTGATCTGGCAAAAAGGCTCAATAAACTTCGCGAAAAAGGAATTCTGATCATCGGAAGCGGCAATATTGTACACAACCTTAGATTGATCGACTGGAGAAATATCAATACAGTAGGAGCTGGTTGGGATTGGGCAATTGAAGCCCGTGAAAAAACAAACAACTGGCTTTTGGACGGAAATTTCCAAAGTATTATTGATTATCAAAAGCAGGGAACTTCACTGCAATATGCAGTTCCTACCCCAGATCACTATTTTCCTTTGATTTATACATTAGGATTGAAGGATAAAGCAGAAAATTTAACCTTATTTAATGATGAGTTAATCGGAGGATCTCTAAGTATGACCAGTGTGAGAATCGGATAACAACTTATTTTTAAGTATTTTTTTATCACTAAAAATTTAGTAATATTGTTTGCCATGAAAAAAACAGTATTACTTTTTTTATTTCTGCTTCCGTTTTCCTTTTCAATTGCTCAAATGATACAAGGAACGGTAGTAAACGATGCGGAACAAAAAATTCCCAATGTCTCCATTTATATTGATGGAACAAAAATAGGAACAACTTCTAAAGAGGACGGAAGCTTCAGCCTCAATTTGCCTTCAAAAAATATCGGGAATATTATTTTTCAGAAAGAAGATTATGAAACTTTTGCAACCCCTGTTTCGGAAGTTTTAAATAAAAAATTAAAAGTTTTTCTCCTGAAAACCAATACCATTGAAGAAGTGACCATCATTCCTTTTACCGAGGAAGCGTACAAGAATCATATCCGTTATTTCCTTAATACTTTTATCGGAAGTGATCAGGAAAACGTGAAAATTAAAAATCAAAGATCTTTAAAATTCGCTTACGATAAAAAGAATAAAATATTAAAGGTAAAAGCTCCGAAAACTTTAATTATTGAAAATAAAAACTTAGGCTACGAGATTGAATATAACCTCATAAGCTTTTCTGCCGATTTTAATTCCAATATGGTCAACTATACAGGAACAAGCTTTTTTAAGGAAACCAAAAATTCTAATAAAGTAAAGCTCAACAGGATGAACGCCTATGACGGAAGTATGCTCCATTTTTTCAGAAGTATTTATAACAATACAATTTCAGAAGATAAATTTATAGTAAACCATGTTGTACAAATTCCCAATCCGAAATATCCTACCTCAGAAGAACTGAACATCCTGAAAAATTTCAAGGAAATGGCTAGAACTTCAAAAACACTTTTGAAAATTCCAGAGGAGATTAGTGATATTTCACACAGAAAGAACAGCCAAAAGCCTTACGCTTTAGCCATCACGAAAACCATGATTCCGGATTCTGATTACGTGAAAAGAGATGGAAAAAATGTTCTTTTCAGTTTTAAGGATATGCTACAGGTGAATTATTCTAAGTATTACTATGAACTGAAAGGAAAACAGTTTATAAAAACAACAATTCCTGTTGTTATTTCATCCTACTTACATCCTGAAGGCGAAACTTTTGAAGTTTCAAAAGACGGAAACATCTCAACTCCTGATTTACTAATTGCTGAAGGAGACTTTACAAAAAATAAAATTGAAAATATGCTTCCTTTAGATTATCAGCTGGGAGATTAACCTGAAATATTTCCGTCTTTCTGATTTTTTAGTTTAAGATTATTTATTGGACAGCTTGTAACACATTAATATTTCCATATCCATAGTCTGAATTCGGAGTCGGATAATACGTGGCTGACTGTCTCATTTTATTCAGAACCTGATCTCTGGTCCAGGACGGATTTTTAGCCCATACCAAAGCTGCAATTCCAGCTGTAGAAGCTGTTGCTACAGAAGAGCCTCCTACATAATCGGTTTGTGCGTTGTAATAACTCAGGACCGGAATACTGTTTCCTGAAGCTCTTTCCATTTGATAAGTAAAATCAATTTCAGCTCCCGAATGACACACGTCGCATTTTTGGTTGGAAGTATTTTCTTTTACTCCGGTGATTGCCTGGGTTTCAGGCATCCAAGCCGGAAAAATTACCCCTACAAAATTCGTAAAGCTTGTGGAAGTTCCTCCTGCACAGAAAATCAGTTTCCCTTTTGAATACGCATATTTTACTCCATCTTCGATTTTCCCCACAGAGAAAATATGTCCCATTGACATTGAAATGATTTTAACACCGGTATTATTTCCCAGCTCTGTAAATGCAATCTTTACTCCGTTTTGTTCATGATATCCATCCAGTACAACATTAGAAGCCGCTCTATAGGTTACCAGATTGGCATTATAGGCAACACCAACCGGCTGTCCCAGATTATTTCTCGGAGCTGCCATCGTCGAAGCCATACTTGTTCCATGACCGCATTGATCCGCAGAACCGTCATAACCTGTACTCCACGGCCATACTGAATCTACATAGACTCCATTTTTACTGATCGTTCTTCCTGAGGAAAGCCCGTTATTGAAGCTGGTTCCCAGTAAAGTCTGCTCAGGAGAAACACCGCTGTCAATCACGCCGATTGTAATTCCAGCTCCCGTACTGTAGCTCCATGCATTGATGATATTGTGTTTGGAGAAAGACCAGGGCGCTTTTGCATTAGGTGTTACAGTGGTGTAATCTGAAGTACTTAAAGTGGTTGATTCAAAGCCGCAACCTGATGAACTGCTACTCGATTTTGATGTTGCTCCGAATTTTTGCTCATTTTCAAAATAACGGTAATCTGCAGGCTCCAGATAACGGATATTTTTCATTTTCCTAAGCGCAATGACCGTTTCCTGTTTTTCTATCACAACATCGATTTGATTGAGATACTGATCTGAAGATAATAAAGTTCTTTCTGTTTTTCCTTCGTACCGTTCAATTACTTTTAAAATTTCTTCCTCAATCGCTTTACTATCCGGCGTCAAGCTTCTGTCGAAAGAAGATCCGAATCCAATAGAAGCAATTTTATTCCCCTGAAAAATGGCACTCCACACGAAATGATCAGAGGATTCATTCCAGGAAAACCTTCCTTTCGTTTTAATGGTTTCATTAATTTTTTCATTGATTTGTTTGGCTGTCAGAGGATCTTTCTGTGCCACTTCAATGTTTCCGGGATTGTTTTGAAGATCTTCCCTGCTACAGGCAGTGAAAATAAAAAACAATAGAAGTAGATAAAAGACATTTTTTTTCATATAAAATAATATTTGATTGGCCTAACCAAGATATCACTTTACATTGAATTAAAAATATCTAAAGTTTAATTTACTATTAATTTTATTATGCTAAAAATAGTATTAACCTAATGATTTACAGCTCCTTTTTATAGCAAACACTATTCTCAACCCCAACATATTGTCCGTAATTAGGAATAAGATTGTAGCCATTTTTATTGTATAGAGCAATTGCTTCCGGTTGTTTAAGTCCTGTTTCCAAAATACCAAATTTGAAGCCTTCACTTTTTGCCCAGATTTCGAGTTCGTTAAGAATTTTTGATGCATAGCCATTACCTCTGTGTTCAGGCAATACATACATTCTTTTGATTTCTACGGTATCATCTTCAAATTTTTTAAAAGCTCCACATCCTGCAGGCTTTTCATTTATATAGAGAAGAACACAGTTTTTCAGTTGGTTAATCGAATTAAACTGATGATAGAACCCGTGTTCATCACCGTCACGAATGGCTAAATCCTGATCTAAAAATTGTACTAAATGCTGAAAATCTGAATTGGAAGAATCTGTTCTTTTAATTTCCATTTTGTTGTTCTTACTTTGCTAAATTACTGATTTTACTATTTTTATTTCCCCACGAATTTCACAGATTTACACAGATATGTTTATCTTAATGTGATATTTTAAAATTAAAAAAATATTTGCAATCATCTGTGAAACCTGCGGTAAATAGAACAAAAAAGACTCCATTTTTAGAAGTCTTCATCTTATTTAAATCAAAAAAATTAATTAACTACAAATTTTCTTTCATTAATCAATTCTGCAATGGCTAACATATCCTGTCCGATTAATCGGTCGTCTTCAAGCTTAGCAACTTTCGAACGAAGGATTGCATAATTTTCTTCGATGATTTTTGAGCATTTTGAAGGTCTTCTGAATTCTAATCCTTGTGCTGCAAACATTAATTCAACAGCCAGAATATTAACTAAATTGCCTAAAACCTGATTGAATTTTCTCCCGGAAATACTTCCCATCGAAACGTGATCTTCCTGACCTAAACTTGTTGGGATTGAATCTGCCGAAGCCGGGAAACACAACGTTTTATTTTCTGTCACTAACGCTGCAGAAGTATATTGAGGGATCATAAATCCTGAATTTAAACCGGAGCTTTCCGTTAATAATCTTGGTAAACCATATTTTCCTTCCAGTAATAAATAGCTTCTTCTGTCGGAAATATTTCCTAATTCAGCAGCTGCCAATGTTGCATAATCCAAAGGCAGAGCCATCAGCTGACCATGGAAGTTTCCTCCTGAAATAGACTCTTCAGCACTTAAAACGATCGGATTATCTGTTACAGAATTTAATTCCGTTTCAGCCATCATCTTTAAATGTTCAAAAGCATTTCTGCTCGCTCCGTGGACCTGCGGAACGCATCTCATTGAATACGGATCCTGAACTCTTTCACAGTCTTCGTGTGCTTTCAGGTTTTCTGAACCTTTCAGGAATTTCAGCATTCTTGCAGCTACTTTTTTACTTCCTTCAAACGGTCTGATTTCATGAAGCTCCTTTTTAAACGGACTTGCAGAACCTCTGTATGCTTCAAGGCTCATTGCAGCCGTCATATCAGCAAGATCTAATAAGTATTCAAATTTTTCCAATCCTTTAATTGCATGAGCAAGAATAAACTGAGTTCCGTTGATTAATCCCAATCCTTCTTTTGGCCCTAAAACCAATGGTTGAAGATCATTTTTTTCTAAAACTTCCGCTGTTTCAAAGATTTCATTTCCTACCCAAACTTTCCCAAGACCTAATAGTGGTAAAACAAGATGCGACAAAGGCGCTAAATCTCCTGAAGCTCCAACAGAACCTTGCTCAGGAACAACCGGAATAATGTCTTTTTCTAACATTAGAATCATTCTCTCGATCACTTCTAAAGAAACTCCCGAAAATCCTTTTGACAATGCGTGAACCTTAGCAATCATCATAATTTTTGAAAGTTCTTTATCAATTGGTTTTCCCACTCCTACTGCGTGAGAGATGATCAGATTATATTGTAATTGTGCAGTTTCATCTGCAGAAATTTTCGTATCACAAAGAGGACCAAATCCTGTATTAATTCCGTAAACACAACGATCTGAGTCTACAATTTTCTGAACATTCTTCTGCGATTTTAGGATTTGTTCTTTTGCAGCTTTGTTCAGTTTAGCTTTATTTGGAGCTTTACAGATTTCCAACACATCATGGAAACTGAAAATATCTACACCGTATATCATTCTCAAAATTTTGTCTTAAAATTACACATTTAACAATAATTGGAAAAACTAATTTTTCAACGTTATATTTTTCTCAGAACAAATCAATTAAATTGTTATTTTTATCGCCTTAAATAAAAAAAATTAATAACACTATGAAATTTAAAACCATGCTGCTTGCATTGTTTCTTGTAAGCACTGTTTCTTTCGCTCAGAAAGTAAAATACTCCAAAGAAGAAATCAAAAAGATGGAACAATACCTTTTTAATGAAGGGTTTAATTCTCCATCTCCTAAAAAAACATCAACAGTTACCTTAAAAGATGGTACAACAGTAAAAGGTTTTTGTGGTAAAATCGACACTAAAAAAGGACAGATTTTCGAAGTAACTCTTAAAGATAGTATTACGAAAAAAACGACTGTTCTTCTAGCCGATAATATAAGTGAAATGTATGTATTTCCAAACGGAGCTGAAAAATTTATGAAAGTTGCCAAATATATGGGAAATATCAGAAATTATCAGACTAAGAAATTGAAA
The DNA here is from genome assembly GCF_002797535.1 of Chryseobacterium geocarposphaerae. Lineage (NCBI taxonomy): Bacteria > Pseudomonadati > Bacteroidota > Flavobacteriia > Flavobacteriales > Weeksellaceae > Chryseobacterium > Chryseobacterium geocarposphaerae. The sequence continues at coordinate 9,046 of NZ_PGFD01000004.1, read as the reverse complement.
AATACAACAACGAATGACCGTATCCATTTTGTAAATCAAACAGTTTCCTTAAAAAATAAAAAAGATGATAAAGAATTTTTAATGCAGGTTATCAATCCTGAATTTGATGATATTATCTCTGTTTATCATGATCCGAGAGCTAAGGAAACTACAGGATTTTCCGTGATGGGCTCTCCTCAACTAGGTGGTGGTGTTATCAAGTCTTATTACGTAAAGAAAGGTGATAAAGTAATGTGGCTTCACAAAGATGATTTTGAAGACAATTACGATTTTCTTTTCGGAGACAATGCAGAATTCATGAAAAAATATCCTAAAAACTCTGTAGAATGGGATTATTTCAGCTTCTTGGTTTATCAATACACCGAAATGAGTAACGGATAAAATTTAATATTAACATATATTATAAAGCTGTAGAATTCTACAGCTTTTTTTGTGGCTTTAAATTCCGTAATTTTGTTATATGAATCCTTCCTTAGAACTGCAGCTTAAAACTTTACCTTCCGAACCCGGTGTTTATCGTTATTATGACAAAAACGACCAGCTTTTATACGTGGGTAAGGCAAAAAATTTAAAGAAAAGGGTTCTTTCTTATTTCAACAAAAATCTTTCTGGATACCGGATCAAAATTATGGTCGGAAAGATCCAGCGATTGGAAACTACCATTGTAAACAGTGAGTATGATGCTCTATTATTAGAAAACAACCTGATCAAAGAACATCAACCGTTTTACAATGTGATGTTGAAAGATGACAAGACTTATCCGTGGATTTGTATCAAAAATGAAGATTTTCCGAGAATATTCCTGACAAGAAACGTTATCAAAGACGGATCTGAATATTACGGCCCTTACGCGAAAGTACGTCCCGCTAAAATCTTGTTGGATACTATTAAGCATATTTATAAACTCAGAACGTGTAATCTTAATCTTGCACCTAATAAAATTGATGATGGAAAATATAAAGTCTGTTTAGAATATCATATCAAAAATTGTGAAGGACCTTGTGAAGGACTTGAAAGCAAAGAAGATTATGATGAAAAAATTGATGCTATTCGAGGAATTATAAAAGGTGATTTCCGAAAAGCAAAAGAATATCTGATTAACCAGATGATGAAACATGCAGAAAATCTGCAGTTTGAACAGGCACAGCTCATAAAGGAAAGACTTGATATACTTGAAGATTATCAGGCTAAAAATACAGTTGTCAATCCGAATATTGATGATGTGGATGTATTTGGAATGACGAGTGATGAGACGGCTGCTTATGTAAATTTCTTTAAGATCAGAAACGGAAATATCATTCAGAGTTTCACCACTGAAATTAAAAAAATCCTTGAAGAATCCGATGAGGATATTATGGAAGAAGCTTTAATTGAAATCAGGCAAAAGTTTAGTTCGGATTCAAAAGAAGTTCTTCTACCCTTCCATTTATCTGTAGAAATTCCGAATGTAAAACTGATCGTTCCAAAAGTTGGGGATAAAAAACGTATCGTAGAATTATCCGAAAAAAATGCGAAGGAATACCGTTTAGAAAAATTAAAGCAGGTTCAGATCGTTGATCCGGAAAGGCACACCAACAGAATAATGGCAGAAATGCAGAAGTTATTGAGGATGCCTGTTGAGCCAAGACATATTGAAGGTTTTGATAATTCAAACATACAAGGTACAAATCCTGTTTCTGCCTGTGTCGTATTTAAAGACGGAAAACCAAGTAAAGCCGACTATAGAATTTTCCATCCCAAAACAGTGGAGGGTCCAAATGACTTTGCCACTATGGAAGAAGTAATTTATCGCCGCTATAAAAGAATGCTAGATGAGGGAGAAAGCTTACCTCAATTGATTTTGATTGATGGAGGAAAGGGACAGTTATCTTCTGCTGTAAAAAGTTTACGTTTACTGGGATTATATGGTAAAATTACCATCGTCGGAATCGCAAAAAGACTGGAAGAGATTTTCTTTCCTGAAGATCCTATTCCTTTGTATCTTGATAAAAAATCGGAAACATTAAAAATTCTGCAAAGAGTAAGAGATGAAGCTCACCGTTTCGGCGTAAAACATCACAGAACCAGAAGAAAAAACTCTACCATAAAATCTGAACTGGAAGAAATTCCGGGTGTGGGAGAAAAAACGATTGAATTATTACTTTCAAAACTGAAATCTGTAAAACGCATAAAAGAATCCAATCTGGAAACTTTGGAGGAGATCGTCGGAAAAGTTAAAGCGAAAGTCATTCACGATTTTCTCAATAAATAAACCAATAAAAAACTTAAAATCATAACTATTTAATTTAAAAATTCAATTATTAGTGTTTTTTTCATAATTTAGCTTAAACATTTAATTATTAAATATTATCATTATGAAAAAAAACTATTTTTTAGCAAAACTATTTGCTGCAATTATTACGTTTACACTAACCAATCTTTTTAGCGCACAAACCTATTGTAACCCTAGCTATTCCAGTGGATGCACAAACTGGAGAATTACTCAGGTAACCATTCCTTCTGCCAGTTTCGATAATACGTTTGCCTCTGGAACCTGTACATCTGGAAGAGACCGTACTTCTGTAACGGTAAACCTGAGTACAGGAACTTCTTATGGCATTAATATAACTACTGTGGGATGGATTGCTTGTGGAATGGCTATAGACTTCAATAAAGACGGAGATTTTGATGATGCCGGAGAAACATTATTTTTACCTGGTTATATTGCCAGTGATACACAAACTTATTCAGGAAACTTTACCATTCCAACCTCTGTGGCTTCAGGGAATTACAGAATGAGGGTATGGAACCGTTTAGCCAATTCAGCAAATGGTACCCCTGCAGATTCTCCTTGTGGAGCCTATAACTATGGAACCTGGACAGATTACACGGCAAATATAGGAACATTAGCTACTTCTGAAGTAACAAAAATTTCTTCAAAAATCTATCCCAATCCTGTCTCTGATCTCTTAACTATAGAAGGTAAAAATATAATTGAGTCAGTTGAAATCTATGACATGAATGGAAAACTTCTTAAAACTGTTTCTGCAAAAAGTGAAACTGTTTCAGTTAAGCTTTCTGATCTTGCTCCAGGAACCTATTTTGCAAAAGTGAATGATCATAAAGCCGATCAAAAAATCAAGTTTATTAAAAAATAATTTTGATTTTATATCATAAAAAAGCTCTCAAAATTGAGAGCTTTTATTTTATCATTAAATTCTTTAAGTTATTTTTTTGAAAATACTTCTTTTGAGTATTCACCGTTAGATTGCGGAACTTCAATGACAATATTTCCATTTTCAAAATACCCCAATGTAGATCCCCCGTTTTGTAGTTTTACTCTGAAAACATCATTTTTACTTGTAGTCTTAAAAGTTGCAAAAGGAGATGAGCTGTTTGGGCTCACCAAGATAAATTGGGAACCATCCATTTGAATTTTCTGCAGATCCATTTTACCATTGCTGAATCTAACAGCAAGATTATCTGATGAAGGGGTATTGACAGACTGAGGAGTAGATGATACTGTTGTTTCCTGAATTTTAGTTTGAACCATCGTTTGATTTGTCGGATTTGCAGGAGAAATCGACACAAAAGTCTGTTTCAAGGCATCCTGATATCCTTCTTTATATTCTTTAATACTAGAAGCACCTTTAATAGATTGTATTTCTTTATCGTTACAATCTTTAAACTTTACTAAGACCTTATTCCTCAAAAAGCCACTGTCATTAACAATATCTGCCAATAATACATTACAAGGATTATCTTTTGCTTCAGACGGCCATTGTAATTTATCTGCAGGAATAACAGTATAATTTTTACTTCGTAATGTTTTTGTTAACAATTCTCCTAAGCCGAAATCTTCTTTAAAAGTATCAAATTTAGCAGGAAGTGTCACATATTTATAATCAGAAACTTTTTGTGCAAAAGCTGTTAAAGAAGTAAAGGCAAGGATGAATATTGCTGCTTTTTTCATTTTCATAAATTTTAATCATTTCTAAATTCTCCCATATCCAATTTCAACGAGAAGAAATTGGAGTAGAAATTGGATCCTCCAATTCCTGAATTACTGATGGCATAATCCAGTGTAAGACCTCTGTATCTGATGCCTATCCCCGCACTTGGCTGAAAGGAAACTTTTCTTTTCAAGTCTTCGATATCTGTAATGGATTGAAATCTATTTACACCTAGTCTTACAAAGATCATTTTCTGGTATCCTAACTCAGCTCCTGCATAAGGAGTAATACTTGCAATATCAGAAGAAATAAGAGCTGCTGTTTTCGCAAAGTCGACATTAATACCTGCTTCAGGCAAAACGTAAACACTACTATTAATTTCAAATAATTTGCTCGCTCCTACATTCAATTTAGGCATGGTAAGCTCCATTTTATCAGTAGGAGCCGGGTTGAATTCTTCACCGTTCACAACGGTTGATAATTCTTTTTGATTGATGCTCCAGAAGTTAACCGTTGTGGTTGCATCACGGAGCATTCCTCCAAACTTCCATCCATTATCTGCCTTATAAATGGCTCCAACATCAAAACCGAAACCATAGCCATTAGCAAATTTTCCAACATTACGATAAACGATTTTAGCATTCACCCCTACATCTAACTTTGGATTTCCAGCCGGATGAAAAGCATAGGAAAGCAATGCTGCATAATCAGACTGAGAGAATTTGGTAATTTTATCGTAATCAATATTCCCTTCGGAATCGATCATCTGAGTAGTATTCAAGATATTATCAACCCCTAATCTTACAACAGAAACTCCAAAAACACCTTCTTCTAATACTTTTGCGTAGGCTAAGTAGTCATATTTGGCAATAGATTCAAAATATTCTGCGTGCATGGCAGCTCCCTGCCAGTCTCTTTGAATAGATAAAAGACCTGCCGGGTTCCACATCGGGGAATATACATCATCCTGATTGGAGATTACCGCTCCTCCCATTGCCAATCCTCTCGCTCCTGCTCCAATATTTAAAAATTCGTTGGAATATTTTCTGATAATCTGAGACTGGGAAAGTCCAAAAGCGAAGGAAAATAGTATTAAAAGGTATTTTTTCATCATATTTCAGGTGATGCTTAATTAAGTTGTTTTTGTTTTTTTGCTTTTATTAAACCATTAATAATAATTGCCAATATCATTACAAATGAAGCGATATAAAAAATAGGACTCATATGCTCCGATTCTCCAAAGATAAAAAAAGCTAATATAATTCCGTAGACCGGTTCTAAATTAACTGTTAAAATTAAAGTAAAAGGTGAAATATACTTCATCAGTTTTACAGATTCTAGCATGGGAAAAGCAGTAAAAACACTCGCCAACAAACATATTAACGCAATATCTCTGTAACTTATTTCATCCATGTGAAAAAATTGCCCCGAGAACAAATAAATCACCATCAGCATAAACCATCCGCAAAAAATTTCATAAAAAATGATATTTCCTGAACTCGTTTTCCCAAACATTTTTCCATTAAAAACCGAAAATATCGTTCCGAATATGGCACATAATATTCCGTAAAAAATCCCTTCTTTATATTGGAATTCGGTTTTAAATATTAATAATATACAGGCCACAATTACCAATCCCATTATCACTTCCGAAACATCTATCTTTCTTTTAAAAATAATCGGCTCCAAAATGGAAGCAAATAATGTCGACAGTGAAAGGCAGCTCAAAGCTATTGAAACATTCGACACTTTAATCGAATAAAAAAAACAATACCAATGAAGCGCCATCGCAAAACCAATTGCAGCCAGCTGAAAAAATATTTTCTTAGAAACCTTTATACTTTCTTTCTTATAAATCCTGATAAAGGCATACAGAACAACAGCTGCGAACAGCATTCTGTAAAAAACCAGAATCTGTGCATTTGCATGAATAAGTTTTCCCAAAATTGCCGTAAATCCCCATAAAAAAACAATTAAATGCAATCTGAACAGTGCCAACTTATGCATACCCTACCTCTTTTTAATTTTAATAGGCAAATTTACAAATCGCTTTAACATATTGGGCAGATTTATTCATTTTTTACAAAAAAACCCTGAAAATTTGTTCAACTTTCAGGGCTTTCAAATAATAAACTATTAAAAAAATAAACTAGGAACTTAGAGTATTTTATAGAGAATATACCTCCAATACTCTAGTGTAAAGTTAAAAAAAATCTTAATAATATAAAAATATTTTCGTGTTAAAAGTTTCACAATTTTCTGAAAACCAATATTTTAAACACTTGTTTTAATTCAGTTTAAATTCCTTTTAAAAATAGTATCTTTAGCACTATATAAAATGAATTTATTTTTATGGACCTTGAATTCAACAAAAGAGAAGATCAAAACAGATTAAAATTATCAGAAATCAATCGTTTACTTGCCGAAATAAAAAAAGGAGGCGGTGAAAAAAGACTTCAAAAACTTCGTGACGAAGGAAAAATGACCGCAAGAGAAAGAATTGAATATCTTCTTGATAAAAATTCAGATTCAATAGAAATTGGAGCATTTGCAGGATTCGAAATGTATGAAGAGCATGGAGGATGTCCTAGTGGTGGTGTTGTCGTGGTAATAGGATATGTTTCCGGAAGACAGTGTATTGTTGTTGCTAATGATGCCTCTGTAAAAGCCGGAGCCTGGTTTCCGATCACAGGAAAGAAAAACCTTAGAGCACAGGAAATCGCCATGGAAAACAAGCTGCCAATCATTTATTTAGTGGATTCTGCTGGTGTATATTTACCGATGCAGGATGAAATCTTCCCTGATAAAGAACATTTTGGAAGAATTTTCAGAAACAACGCCAAAATGAGTTCTATGGGAATTATCCAGATCTCTGCAGTGATGGGAAGCTGTGTTGCAGGTGGTGCATATTTACCAATCATGAGTGATGAAGCCATGATTGTAGATAAAACAGGATCCATCTTCCTCGCAGGAAGTTATCTTGTAAAAGCTGCAATTGGTGAAAGTATTGACAATGAAACTTTAGGTGGAGCAACTACACACTGCTCTATTTCCGGGGTTACTGATTATAAGGCAAAAGATGATAAAGATGCTTTGGATAGAATCAAAAATATTATGAAGTCTATCGGAAGTAATGAAAAAGCAGGCTTTGATAGAATTGAAAGCTTTCCGCCAAAAGAAAATCCAGATAATATTTTCGGGATTATGCCTGTTTCCAGGGCTGAGCAATATGATACTTACGAAATCATTAAATGCATAGTAGACAACTCCGAATATGAAGAATACAAGGCTGATTATGGAAAAAGTATTGTTTGTGCTACTGCAAGAATTGACGGTTGGTCTGTAGGTATTGTTGCTAATCAGAGAAAGCTGGTTAAAAGCGGTAAGGGAGAAATGCAGTTCGGAGGAGTAATCTACTCTGATTCTGCCGATAAAGCAACAAGATTCATTGCAAACTGTAACCAAAGAAAAATTCCTTTAGTATTCTTACAGGATGTTACCGGCTTCATGGTAGGTTCTAAGTCTGAACACGGAGGTATCATTAAAGACGGAGCAAAAATGGTAAATGCTGTTTCCAACTCGGTTGTTCCTAAGTTTACTATTATTACAGGGAACTCTTATGGAGCAGGAAATTATGCAATGTGCGGTAAAGCTTATGATCCGAGATTAATCGTAGCTTGGCCATGGGCAGATCTAGCGGTAATGGGTGGAGCTCAAGCCGCAAAAGTTTTAGCGCAAATCCAAGAATCAACCTTAAAAAAGCAAGGAAAAGAAATTTCTGAAGAAGAGCATAACGAAATTTTGGATACTATCTCAAAAAGATATCAGAAACAAACTGAAGCAACTTATGCTGCAGCCAGACTTTGGACGGATGCCATTATTAACCCAACAGATACTAGAAAATGGATTTCTATGGGAATTGAAGCCGCTAACAATGCTCCTATTACTGAAAAATTTAATTTGGGAGTTATTCAGGTATAATTTTATAAAACAATAATCATGAAATCACAACTACTAATTTTATTGGCGTTCTTCATTTCCGGTTTATCATTCGCACAATGTACTATAACTGGAAAAACAGTACTTAAAGTACAGGATGAAGAAACCTACAGTATATCTCCCGATATAGGACAGTGCAGAGATTGTCACTTGTGGTCTAATTATGGCAAAAGTGCCACAGTAATAGGTGATAACAAACTTAGTAGCATTAAACTAAAAGCTAATGAAGAAGGACGTCAGTTAATATCTATATCCGTACTTACTTCACAAGGAATGATCCAGTGCAGTAAAACAATCGAAATATTGAGTGGTAAGAATTATGAGAATGCAATAAATGGAACATCAGCTGACGTAAAACAAAATACCAATATCAGCAAAAATTGTGATATTGAGGTTACAGACTTCAAACAGGGTAAATTTGGTGACGGAATCGTAAACTTCTTCCCAAATGTTTCCAACAATGAATATAAATATGCTTGGACAGTAAATTATTCTGACGGAAGTATTATGAAGTCTACAGATAAGACTCCGCAGTTCCCCTATAGTAAAGAAAAAAGCATAAGCATAGTAAAACTTCAGATCTTCTCTAAAAATTGTATAAAAGATCTTTCTAGGTCATATGAACCAATTTTTTGGGAACATTTTTAAAGATAAAATTATTTGTTTGAATAGTAAAAAAACCGAAGAAAATTCTTCGGTTTTTTATTTATAAGCTATTCATAATGATATAACCTTCAATAACAAATAAACGCTTTGTAGCTATATTTGATCATATAACGGCCAGAATTCCTACAAAGAACCTTTTATTAGTAGCTGTTTCCCGCTTTCACTACTCGCTTTTTTACGCCTAGCCTTCTCCCATCTCAATAAAAAGAGCTCAAACATGCCGTTCAATCGGGGCTAGATCACCCTACTCCATTGAGACTTAGGTTATCATTGATTGAATGAGATTAATATTAATAATGGTTGTTTATGTATATAAAACAAAAAAGTCTCATTCATGTAATTGAATGAGACTTTAAAAAAACTGGCGGCGACCTACTCTCCCGCTTGTCGCAGTACCATCGGCGCTGGTGGGCTTAACTTCTGTGTTCGGAATGGGAACAGGTGAGCCC